>NZ_DBNGVP010000028.1:0-196598 GCF_057119385.1 Archangium sp.
CGCCCCGCTTCCACGCCTCGGTGCGCGTGTAGGCCAGGAGCTCGGGCGGCACCAGGTGCAGGACGCCTTCGGGCAGGCCCAGCGTCTGGGTGAGGGCTCCCGGCAGGCGCGCGGTGCCGAAGTCGATGAGGAAGGGCCTGCCGTCCTTGCGGCGGATGAGGATGTTATCCGCCTTCAAGTCCCGGTGGTACACGCCGCGTGCGTGCAGCACCCCCACGGTGCGCACTACACTGGAGAAGGTGTCCGCCAGCTCCACGGCGTGAAGGGGCTTGCGCCACCGCCACCGGTGCCAGTCGTCCCCCTCCACGAAATCGGTGACGAGAAAGGGGTAGCCCTGGGTGGGGTGGGGCCAGAAGTCCACCGCGTACACGCGCAGCAGGTTGGGGTGGGAGGAGTAGGTGAAGAGGGCCGCGGCCTCGCGCGCCAGGCGCCGCCAGGCGCTCGTCTCCTCCACGTACTGCTCTTCGGTGAGTTCCTCCGTGAATGGGTTGAGGGGGAGCAGCCCCATCTTCATGGAGTACGGCTGGCCGTCGCGTTCCACCTTGAAGACGCGGGAGGAGCCTCCACGGCCCAGCACCGCGACGATGAGCCAGGGCCCCACCCTGTCGCCGGGTTTGAGGTGGTCTGGGTGCAGGGCTTCAGTCATGAGCCAGCGCTCCTACAGTTTCACATTGGGAATGGAGAGGTGCCGGCTGCCGCTCTTGTCGAGCAGCTCCAGGCGGAGGACGCCGTCCACCTTCCAGAAGGGCGCCTCCGTTTCCACCGCGATGAGGCCCTCCTCACCGGGTGCGAGCTGCGCCTTGTTCATGTCCACGGAACGCACCTTCACCGGGGTTCCGTCCCTCCTGGTGAGGCGCGCTTGCCCTGACTCCCATGGTTTCTGTCCCGGAAGGTTCTGCACACGGATGACGGCGAGAGCCCAGGACCTGGCGCGATACCCCTCTCCGCTCAGTACCTTCAGCCCACTCTGAGTGCTTGTGGGCAGATTCTCGATGCGTCGGGCCTGCACTCCATTCAGGTCGAGCCGCCCGGAGAACACGAGCCCGGCGGGTCCACTCACAGCGCGAAGCGCCGCGAGTTGCGCGTCCTTCTCGGCGAGAGCCGCCTCCAGCGCTTCCAGGGTGCGCGGGCGGCGCATTACATCCACCCGGGTATCCACCCGCGTGGGGTGGGAGACGAGCGCCAAGGTGGCGTACGCCGGGACGCCGACGTCCTTGTAGCGCACCCGCACGCCCAGCTTCTCCCCGCCCCCCGGCTCCACAGCGGGTTCAAGGGTGATGGTGCGCTCACCTATGTCCATCAGGTTGAAGCGCGTTGCCCGCCCCTCCACCTCCAGTGAGCCCCTGTCGATGGGGGCATCGAAGACGAAGAGGGTGGCGACGTTCGCCGCCACGCGCACCTCCGGTACCGGGTCATCCGGGTTGTTGGGGACGACGACTTGCCGCTCCTGCCGCTCGCGGGCCGGGGGCTGAGGCTGCTGAGATGCCGCTGTCGCCCCCGTCAGGAGGATGGCGAGCGGTAACCACGGGAGAAGTCGCACCAGGGGGGATTACCTCCAGAGTCCACCCTATCAGATGCCGCGCCCAAGGCGGTCTGTCGCGCTGCTCCGCGTAGAGAGAAGGGCCAGGCGGGGCCGGGACGGACAGGGGAGGGGCTTCCGTCAGAACGCCGTGCCGAGGCTCGCTCCCACGAACGTGTCGTCCTGGTAGCCGCGCCGGAACCGCATCAGCTCCACCCTCCACGCCAGGCGCACGTTCGACTCCAGCGACAGCTTCGTCCGGCCCCTCAGGCCCACTCCGTACTGGATGAGCAACTGCGTTCCGTCCAGCGGCGTCAGCTTGCCGCCCACCTCCAGCGTGGTGCGCTCGTATACGAAGCCTCCGCCCACCTGCGCGTAGGCGCCGTAGTCCGAGGACTCGCCGAACGTCAGCTCGTACGCCGGTGCGATCGTCGCGTAGTGCAACTGCCTGTCTCCGACGATCAGCTTCGTGCCCTCGCGCTGCCCCGCGTACGTGTAGCGCACGTCGAACCAGAGCGCCTCGCGCAGCGCCTCCGAGCCCAACAGCCGCCCGTACTCCCACGTGAAGCGCCCTCCCACCGCCGGCAGCAGGTCGCCCACCAGCTGTCCCCGCGGGCTGCTCAGGAACATCGCCCCGCCGAGCACCTCGAAGGCAACGCCCGTGTTCGGATCGTCCAGGCGCGACATCCGCTCGTAGCCCTGTTCCTCCTCGTCACCCTCGGCCGCCCGCCGGAAGTCCTCCGCCGTGTCCTCCTCCTGTCGGCGCCGGCGCTTCTGCGCCCGCTCGGGATTCTCCTCGTCCGGATAGGCGTACGGCGAGTCCTCGTCCTGCGTGCGGCGGCGCGAGCTGCTCTTCTTCTCCGACTCCTCCTCGTCCGGATAGGTGTACGGCGTGTCCTCGTCCTGCGCGAACGTGGGCGCGGCGAGCGTCAGTCCCCCCAGCAGACAGGGCAGGAGCCAGGAATGCAGGTTGGCGGTCTTCATGGGGTGATCGAACAGTCGTTGATGGTGGGGGTTTGCGGGCAGTCGCTCGGACCGGACTGAGCGCCGCCGGTGAACTCGGCGATCTCCTTGTCCGTGAACCGCAGCCGCGTGGCGAGGTTGGAGCACACCCGGTTCTTCAGTTCGTCTTCACCGTTCGGGATGTGCTGGATGAGGGCCCGGAGGGCTCGTGCCAGCGTGAACCCGTACTGGTCGGTGGTGTAAGTCTTCGCCAGCTGGGCCAGGCCGGGCTTCACCGTATCCAGGTCCGAGTAGGCCGCCACCACCGCGCGCGCCAGCACCTGGCGCCAGGCCGGCGACGTCGACGCGGACTCGTAGAGCGCGCTCGCCACGATGGTGCCCACCAGGTACTGCCCCTCGGTGAACTGGCCGAAGTTGGCCAGCTGGAGCTGCTGCTTCAGCTCCGTGCCCATGCACCACTTCTTCGACAGATCCCTCGCCTCCGCCTGCGGGCCCTCCAGCGTGGTGTACAGCACCCGCGGGTTGCAGTTGTAGCTCGTCTGGCACGAGGCCACGTAGGCATGGAAGTCCGCCAGGCCCTCGTCCAGTGCCTTGATCGCGTTGAGCCCCGGCGTGCTCCCGTCCAGCGACCAGCTCTGGAGGGGCACGGGAACGCCCTGGCCCTCGTACACCCGGCGGTTGAAGACCAGGTGCGCGTACTCGTGCGTGAGGATGGAGGCGTTGAGCGCCATCGGCGCCTTCTCGATCTCCTTGAAGGGCAGCACCAGGAAGGCCTGCACCGGCGAGAAGTAGATGGCGTTGTCCACCTGCGGCTCATCACTGCTGTCCGCGAGGACGAACTCGGGGAAGTAGTACGTCGTCGCCTGCGGCAACTCCGCCACCTTCACCTCGGCGGTGTTGATGAAGTAGTCCCGGGCGCGCTCGAGGTTGTAGTACGTGGTGACGAGATTCCACGTGTGGAAGTCCGCCGGCCACAGCACGCCCTTCTCGTCCGTGATGTAGCTGGCGGTCACGGGACGGCCCACGTCCTTGAGCACCGCGCGCTTGTACGCTTCATCCCCCTTGCCCTGTGCCGCGTTGAACTCGGGATCCTGCGAGTCCACCCGGATGAGGGCGCCCCCGACGACCTTCATCACCTGGCCTTCCATGGCCACGATGTCGGTGATCGTTTTGAGCTCTACTTCCGTGGGCGTGTACTCGCCATTGCTGGAGAGCACGAGCGCGCGCACCTTCACGGGCGGCTGGGAGGGCGGCGCGCACGACGCGGTCAGCGTCGCGAGCGCGGCGGCAGCGGCTGTCAGCTTTCGGACCATGCCCGCCTTCTTACTACGGGTCCGGTGGCCACCTGAAGCCGGGTCAGCCGGGTCAGGAAGGTGGGCTCAGAAGCTGAGCTCCGAGCCCAGCGTCGCGATCCCCGAGCGCAGGGGCTCCTCCCCCTCCGGGTGGTCCGATTGGAGCGACAGCGACGCCCACAGCCGGAAGGACCCGGCCAGCCGCACCGTCCACCGGGTCCCCACCACGTGGGCGTACCCCTCGCCCGGCACGTAGCGCGTGAAGGCGTAGGAGAGCTGTCCCCGCACCGCCGCGCTGACGCGCCAGGTCACCGAGGGTTTGAGATCGAAGAGCGCCGGAGCGCTGGGAAAGCCGGTGAGCGCATTCACTCCCAGCATGCGGCCGCTCAGGTCCAACGCCAGCTCCCCGATGCGGCGCCGGGCGAAGTTCCTCAACAGCAGGCCTCCCTCGGCGGCATTGGTGTAGCGGCGCAACACCTGCTCCATCTCCTCCTCGGTGAACTGGCCGGCGCTCAGCGGATCTCCACTGTAGAGGTACACGCCACCCCGCAGGCCCAGCTCCCATTTGTCGAAGAGCAGCAGCCGCGCGCCCAGTGAGGGACGGACCACGAAGAGCGGCTCGTTGCGTTGGAAGAGGGTCTCGTCACTCCCATCCTCGCGGACGGAGATCCGCCGCCGCAGCGCGTAACGGGTGAGCCCCACGCCCCCGTCCCACCCATACTCCAGGTCCGAGAAGCCAGCCGAGTCGTAGGCCGCCGCGAGCTGCACGCCGAGGCTGTGGTAGCCGCTCTGGGCGGACATCGCCGGCAGCCCGAGCAGCGGCCGGGCGGGCGCCAGCGCGGTGGTGGTCGTCTTGGGCAGGCCCACGTTGACGAGCCCGGAGAGCAGCCAGTGCTCGGACAGGGCGTGGTCCACGCCGGTGGAGAGCTGGTGGGAGAGGGCGGTGTCCGACTCGAGCCGCGCGCCGGTGTAGCCCAGGGTGAGGAAGGTCTCGTCCTTGCGCAGCTCCACGTCGCCCAGCAGCGCCCAGGTGCGCTGGGAGGCACCCGCGCTCGCCTCCACCATCACCGAGCCCGCGTGGGCCTCGGGAGCCGCCAGCCACAGCGCGCCCGCGCACCCCACGGCGAGTGCCTTCCGCTTCATGCGCGGCCCGGGGGTTCCTTCTCGGATTCCTTGACGCACCGTTTCCACGCTCTCTATGGTGCCGCCCTTCCAACCCCCCTCTGTGCAGGCGGTGTCATGGCGGTCCCGTTCATTACCGAGGTCAAGCGTACTCATACCTGCGGCCAGCTCACCAAGGCCAACATCGGTGAGGAGGTCGTCCTCTTCGGCTGGGTGCAGAACAGGCGAGACCACGGCGGCGCTGTCTTCATCGATCTGCGTGACCGCGAGGGCCTCACCCAGGTGGTCTTCGAGCCGGACATCGCCAGGGAGGCCCATGAGCTGGCCGGGCAGCTGCGGCTCGAGTACTGCATCGGCATCAAGGGCAAGGTCGCCTCGCGTGGCACGCAGGTCAACCCCAAGCTCAAGACGGGGGAGATCGAGATCAAGGCCACGGATCTCACCATCTTCAACCGCTCCGAGCCCACGCCCTTCCTCGTCGAGGACAACATCGACACGGCCGAGGACAAGCGTCTGGCCTACCGCTTCCTGGATCTGCGCCGCAAGCCGCTGCAGCAGTCGCTGATGACGCGCTCCAAGATGAACGCCATCACGCGCTCGTACATGGTGGACCACCGCTTCCTGGAGCTCGAGACGCCCTTCATGGGCAAGTACACCCCGGGCGGCGCGCGCAACTTCCTCGTCCCCAGCCGGCTCAACCCGGGCAAGTTCTACGCCCTGGCCGAGAGCCCCCAGCTCTACAAGCAGCTCTTCATGGTGGCGGGCTTCGACCGCTACTTCCAGATCGTCAAGTGCTTCCGCGACGAGGACCTGCGGCTGGACCGGCAGCCCGAGTTCACGCAGATCGACGTGGAGATGAGCTTCGTCACCCAGGACGACATCTTCACCATCATCGAGGGGCTCATCAAACGGCTGTGGGGCGAGGTGCTCGGCATCGACATTCCCACGCCCTTCATGCGGATGGACTTCTACGAGTCCATGGCGAAGTACGGCAACGACAAGCCGGACCTGCGCTTCGGGCTGGAGCACATCGTGCTCACGGGGCTCATCAAGCAGCACGGCGCCGCGGGCGGCGTGCCGATGATGTTCGAGGCGGTGGAGCAGGGCGGCATCGTCAAGGCCATGGTCGTCCCCGCGGACAAGCCGATGAGCCGCGCGGAGAGCGACAAGCTGGAGGAGTTCGCCAAACAGAATGGCGCCAAGGGACTGGCGCGCGCCAAGGTGGGCGAGGGCGGTGAGTGGACGCAGTCCCCGCTGTCCAAGACGATCACCCCCGTGCTGCGCCAGGCCATCAACCAGGCGTGCAACGCGAAGACGGGAGATCTGCTCCTGTTCCAGTTCGGCCGCGAGTCGCTGGTGCACACGGTGATGGCCAACCTGCGCGTGCACGTGGCCAAGAAGCTGGGCCTCATCCCCGAGTACGGCAGCGGCGGCGTGTGGAAGTTCCTCTGGGTGGTGAACCCGCCCCTCTTCGAGTACGACGAGGAGACCAAGACGTGGGCCGCCGCGCACCACGCCTTCACCCGCCCGCACGACGAGGACGTGCAGTACCTGCTCACGGATCCGGGCCGCGTGAAGTGCCACCGCTACGACGTGGTGCTCAACGGCTTCGAGATCGGCGGCGGCTCCATCCGTCTGCACGACCCGAAGGTCCAGGCCGAGGTCTTCAAGGCGCTGGGCATCTCCGACGAGGAGGCGCGGGCCAAGTTCGGCTTCCTGCTGGACGCGCTGAAGTTCGGCGCGCCCCCGCACGGTGGCATCGCGCTGGGCATGGACCGGCTGGCGTTCCTGCTCACCGGCGCCGAGTCGCTGCGTGACGTCATCCCGTTCCCCAAGACGAAGATGGGCACGGACCTGATGACGGGCGCCCCCGGCGACGTGGACGAGAAGCAGCTGCGCGACGTGCACGTGCGCGCCGTGCCGCTCCCCCAGAAGTAGGACCGGGACCCTCGCGATGAAGACGTTCCTCGTGGTGAATCCGCGCAGCGCCGGTGGCGAGACGGGCAAGCGCTGGGCGGAGATCTCGGGCCAGGTGACCCGGGCGATCGGCGACTTCGGGTTCGGCTTCACCGAGCGCGCCATGGACGCGGTGCGCCTGACGCGCGACGCGCTCCTGGACGGCTATGACTGCATCGCCGCCGTGGGAGGCGATGGCACCGTCAACGAGGTGGTCAACGGCTTCTTCGCGGACGGCAAGGCCATCAACCCCAACGCCGCCCTGGGGCTCATCCCCCGGGGCACCGGTGGCGACTTCCGGCGCGCCTTCGGGTGGGAGCTGGATCTGGACTCCGCCCTGGCGCGGCTGCGCACCGACAAGACCGAGCCCTTCGACGTGGGGCTCGTCGAGTACGTCAACCACCAGGGCCAGAAGGAGTCGCGCTACTTCGCCAACATCGCCTCCTTCGGCGTGAGCGCGGCGGTGGCCCACGAGGTCAACATCGGCAGCAAGGCGCTCGGCGGAAACCTGAGCTTCCTGTGGGGCACGGTGAAGACCATGGCGAAGTACAAGGACCGCAAGGTGCGCCTGCGCGTGGACGGCGGCGAGCCCGAGGAGCTGGGCATCACCGTCGTGGCCGCCTCCAACGGCCGCTACTTCGGCAGCGGCATGTGCGTGGCGCCCAAGGCCATCACCCATGATGGCGTGTTCGACCTGACCATCTGGCACGACTACGGCCTGTCCGACTTCATCATCAAGTCCAAGGGCGTCTACAACGGGGACCACATCACCTGGAACAAGACGCGCTACCTCCAGTGCCGCACCCTGGAGGCCGACAGCGACGAGGAAGTCTTCCTGGAGATGGATGGCGAGGTGCCCGGCAGGCTGCCGTGCCGCATCTCCATCCTCCCCGGCGCCATCCGCCTCAAGGTGTAGCGTCTGACGCTGTAGCGTCTGACGGTGTAGCTCCCGCTTCCGGGCAAGCTGCCGCGCGTCCCCCCCTTCGCGCGCGCCTTTGCCGCGCCGTATTTCCGTGGGCAGCTTTCGCTTACGGCGAGCCCCGCGTGGGCTGGGAGTATGCGATGAGCAGGTACGCCAATGGGGAGGGCGAGCCCCCGGCCGACACCGAGGACTCCATCGATGCCTCCTTCGACTCCTTCCTGAGGGAGGTGGCCCAGGCTCCCATCCCGCTCCGGCTGCCCAGGCCCGGCGAGTGGCTGGGCGGCAAGGACGGCCGCCGCTTCGAGATCCTCGAGAAGATTGGCAGCGGGGGCATGGGCCAGGTCTTCCGGGCCAGGGATCACGAGCTGCAGCGCGTGGTGGCGCTCAAGTTCCTCCTGCCCCGCGAGCAGCTGGCGGACCTGGCGCTGCTGGAGGCCCGGGCCATCGCCCGGCTGGACCACGAGCACATCGTCCGCGTCTTCGACGTCAGCGAGTGGTGCCCCCAGCACATGACGACGCGCATTCCCTTCATCGTCATGGAGTGCCTGGAGGGCGAGTCGCTGACCTCGCTGATGCGGCGGGGGCGGGTGGACTCCAGGCGCGCGCTGGAGGTGTTGCAGGACGTGCTCTCGGGACTGGCGCATGCCCACGCCCACTTCGTCATCCACCGGGATCTCAAGCCGAGCAACGTCTTCATCACCCGGCAGGGCATGGTGAAGCTGCTCGACTTCGGCCTGGCGAGCCTCACCGCGGTGGGAGACCCCTCGCAGGCCCTGCACCTGCCCACCGCGGGCACGCCCGTCTACATGGCCCCGGAGCAGTGGGAGGGCGGGCCGCAGGACGTGCGCACCGACCTCTGGACCATGGGCGTGGTGCTCTACGAGATGCTGACGGGCGAGCTGCCCTGGCCGTACTCCACCCTCGGGGAGCTGCGGCTGCGGGTGACGTCGGACGAGCCCGCGCCCCTGCTGCGCACGCGCCGGCCCGAGCTGCCCCGGGAACTGGAGTCCTTCGTGGCCATGGCCCTGGCCAAGGAGCCGGAGAAGCGCTTCCAGTCCGCGCAGGAGATGGCGGCGGAGTTGAGGGAGCTGCGCATGCGGCTCGGCTTCGTCCAGGTGGAGCCGCGGGCCCGCGTGCCCCGGCGCCGGCAGGTGACGCTGGTGTGCTGCCTGCTCACGGGCACGGGGGGCGCCGCCGAGCCGCTCGATGCCGATGCCCTCGGTGAGCTGGAAGAGGCCTTCCACCGCAAATGCGTGGACGCCATCCGCAAGTACGGAGGCTCCGTCTCCCTCTTCCTGGGCCGCCAGGTGCTCGCCTCCTTCGGCACCCCCCGCATGCGCGAGGACGACGCGGAGTGCGCCGTCCGCGCGGCACTGCTCCTGGCCTCCTCCCTTCCCAGGGCCCTCCAGCGGGCCCTGCCACACCTCTCCCTGGGCTCGCTGGCCGCGAAGGTGGGCGTCCACACGGACCTGATGGCGCTGGGCGAGCACGCCCCGGATCCCCGGGAGCAACGGGCCGTGGCCATCCTGGGCGAGGCCCCCCAGGTGGCCGAGTGGCTCGCGAGACAGGCCGCGCCCGGCGAGGTGCTCGTCGGCGGCAACACCTGGCGGCTGGTGGGCGGAAGCTTCCAGACGGAGACGCGCGGCGCCCATCCCTTCGAGGGACTGGCCGGGACGGCGAGCCTGGAGACGTGGCGCGTGGTGCGCGAGCGCGAGGCCCTGTCCCGCTTCAGCCGGGCCCTCTCCGCCCGGGGCCGCACGCCGCTGGTGGGCCGGGAGGAGGAGCTCCGGCTGTTGTCGGGGTGGTGGGAGCGCGCCCGCGCGGGCGAGGGCGGCTGCGTGTTGCTCACCGGCGAGGCCGGCATCGGCAAGTCCCGCCTCCTCCAGGAGTTCCTGGAGCGGGTGCCTCAGAAGTCGGCCTACCTCCTGCCGGCCCAGTGCTGGCCGCGCTTCAGCTCCGGCGCGCTCCTCACGGGCTTCGAGGTGTTCAAGCACCACCTGCTCCACGTCTCCCCGGAGAGCGAGCCGCGCACCCAGCTGGCGCAGCTGGAGCAGCGGCTGGGGGGCGAGCTCGGCATGAGCCGGGAGCACGTGCAGCTCATCGGCCTCTTCCTCCACCTGCCCGTGGCCGAGGATGCCCTGGTACGCCAGCTCACGCCCGAGCGGCGCAAGGAGCTCATCTTCGAGGCCCTGGAAGCCCTGCTCCAGCGCATGGCGAGGGATCGCCCCGTGCTCGTCACCGTCGAGGACATGCACTGGGCCGACTCCTTCGTGCTGGAGTTGTTCGACCACCTGCTCGGCCACCTCGAGCGGGAGCGCATCCTCATCGTCCTCACGGCCCGGCCCGAGTTCCAATCGCCCTGGCCGCTCCATCCCTGGTTCCACCGGCTGGTGCTCGACCGGCTCGGCCCGGAGCTCGCCACGGACATGGTGAAGGCGGCCGCCGGTGGCAGGACCCTGCCCACGGAGCTGGTGCGCGAGCTGGCGAAGCGCTCGGATGGCATTCCGCTCTTCATCGAGGAGATGCTGCGCGTGGTGCTGGAGCGGGGCGGCCCGCCGGAGCTGCCGGGCACCCTCCCGGCCACCCTGCACGAGCTGCTCCTGGCGCGCCTGGACCTGATGCCCACGCGCCAGCGGACGTTGATCCGCATGTGCTCGGTGGTGGGGCGAGACTTCTCACTCGAGCTGCTCCGGGCGCTCACGCGCGGGGAGGAGCCGCTGCTGCGGCGCGAGCTCTCCGGGCTGATTCGCGGGGGACTGCTCCAGGAGCAGCGGGACCCGACGCGAATCCGGGGGCCGTCCTTCCGCTTCCGTCATGCGCTCCTCCAGGACGCCGCCTACGCGTCCCTGTCCTCGCGCGAGCGGCGGTACTACCACCGGCGGCTCGCCCGCATCCTCCAGGAGCACTTCGGCCAGGAGGTGGAGTCGTGCCCCGAGGTCATCGCCCACCACCTCACGGCGGCGGGCCAGTCCGAGCAGGCCATCGGCTGGTGGCTGCGGGCCGGGCAGCTCGCCCAGACGCGCTCGGCCGCACGGGAAGCGGTGGCGCACCTCACCCAGGCGTTGACCCTGCTGCGGGGTCTGCCGGATGCCAGCCAGCGTGCCGCCGACGAGCTGAGGATCCTCCTGGCCCTGGGCACGCCCCTCTACCAACTGCGGGGCTACGGCTCGCCCGAGGTGGAGCGGACCTATGCCCGGGTCTGGGAGCTGCTCGAGCGGTTGGGGGATGCGCTCCCTCCGCCGCACCTCTCCTTCGCGGGGTTGTTCTCCTGGCACTTCACGCGCGCGGAGTTCTCCCGCTGCCATGAGCTGGGCGAGCGGCTGATGCGCCTGGGCGAGCTCCACTCCAATCCGGAGCTGCTGCTGGAGGGCTACCGCAGCATGATCTACGACTTCCTCATCTGGGGCAGGGTCCGCACCTCCATGGAGTACGGCGAGCGCGCGGTGGCCTGCGCCGCCCAGGTGAAGCACGAGCCGGGCTCCGCCGCGGAGGAGCTGCAATTCGCGGCCCCGCGCATCGCCGCCCTGGCCTATGCGGCCGTGCCCTGCTCGCTGTTGGGACTGCCGGAGCGGGCGCGGGGGTACAGCGCGCGGGCCCTGGAGCAGGCGGAGCAGCTCGGCCACCCGCATACGCTCGCCTACGCCCTGACGTACGCGGCCGTGGCCAGCGAGATTCGCCGGGAGCCCGCGAGCGCCCTGGCGTGGGCCGAGCGCGCCATCTCCCTCTCCAGCGAGCGCAGCTATGAGCTGTGGCGGGTGTGGTCCTCCAGCGTCCGGGGCTGGGCACTGGCCGAGCTGGGTCAGCCCCGCGAGGGCCTGGAGCTCCTCCAGAAGGAGCTGGAGCGCTGGTGGGCCTTCGGCGTCCTGCTGGGACGCAGCTACACCCTGCGCCTGCTCGCGGAGGTCCACCTGAAGCTGGGCCAGACGGGGTGGGGGCTCCAGCGGGTGCACTCGGCCCTGGAGGTCATCAAACAGACGGGGGAGCACGTCTACGAAGCCGAGATTCATCGTCTGCGGGGCGAGCTGCTGCGGGCCCGTGGGAAACCGCATGACGCGCGGTATTGCTACTTCCACGCCCTGGCGGTGGCCCGACACCAGGAGGCGGGCACCTACGAGGTGCGGGCGGCGGTGGGCCTGGCCCGCCTGTTGATGGAGGACGGCGTCCCGGAGAAGGCCCGGCGGCTGCTGGAGCGGCTGCGCGAGCGGCTCGACCTGAACCAGGAGGCCCCCGACTTCCAGGAGGCCAGGGCGCTGCTGGAGCGGCTGTCGCCCGGGGCCACGGCGGCACCTCCGGCCGGTGTGTAGACGCGGGGCTCGCTACCGGGCGAAGGGCCACCACTGGCGCCGGGTGAGCGCCTGGGCGGTGCCGAGTCCCGCGGCGAGCGCCGCCAGACGCAGGGTGACCTGCACCAGGTTGCTGGTGCCGGCGGTGTAGTCCTGCTCGGCGAAACCCAGCACGGCGCGGAAGGCCAGCACGCCGGGGACGAGCGGGATGAAGCCCGGGATGGTGAAGATGCTGGTGGGCATGCGCGTGAAGGACGCGAGGACGCCGGACACCAGGGCGATGCCGAAGCCGGCGCAGAGCATGGCGGCCTCGTGCGGCACGCTGGGGAAGAGCAGCAGCAGGCCGTTGCGCAGGCAGACGCCCACCGCTCCGGCGAGGCCCCCGGCCCAGAGCGCGCGGCGGGGAACGTCGAAGAGCACGGAGAACCCGACGGCGGCGGCGAACGCCAGCAGCGTGGCGGCCCACAGCGGGGGCGGTGTCCGGGTGGTGAGCGCCAGGTGCGGGGCGGAGATGAGCAGCACCACGAAGAGGCCGCCCGCGATGGTGGCGATGATGAGCACGGCGGAGGTGGCCCGGACCATGCCGGAGAGGGTGTTGCCTCGGAACAGGTCCACGATGGAGCTGACCATGAGAACGCCGGGGACCAGGAGCAGCACCGAGGCGGCCATGGCGAGCCCCGGCGCGGGTACCTCCAGCAGTCGCGAGCCCACCAGCGCCAGGGCGGAGGCCACCACGGCCACCAGGAAGGTCATCGCCAGCCGGCCGAAGCGCAGGCGGACCAGCAGCTCGCGCAGCGCCTGTCCCACGCCCGCGGCGGCTCCGGCGGTCAGCACCTCGAGGGCGTTGCCGCCGAAGAGGAGCGCGAAGGCCGCGCAGGCCATGCCCACCGAGAGGACGGTGGTGAGATGCCCATAGAGCCGGGGCTGGCTGGCGATGTGCTCCAGCTCCGTCCGGAGCTGGGCCCGGGAGAGCGCTCCGTGGTGGGCGCGCTCCGCGAGCCGGGTGATGGCGGCCACGCGGTTGAGGTCGATGCCCGTCTTCACCACGCGCACGACCCGGGTGCGGTGCTGCTCCCGGGCGAGGGCGGAGACGACGATGCCTCCCGGGGTGACGAACACGTCCATCCGATCCGCACCGAGCGCGTTGCCGAAGCGGATGATGGCCTCCTCCACGCGGGCCGCGTTGGCTCCGCTCTCCACCATGACCTGCCCGGCGCGGAGCGCCACCCCGAGCACCTCCCCGAGCCCCTGATTGCTGAGTGGCGATGGTTCCACCGGGGGGGGCGTTTGCTGGGCCGCCGGGCGGGGAGGCCCAGGGTCCCGGCTTCGAGCGCGAAGGAAACGGGACGGAAGACGGAGCAGGGGACGCATGGCGCGAGGGCGGGGAAGAGAGGATCGCACCTCGACGCTGGGGGTGCGCGCCGGGGATGGCAACTGGCGTGGGGGGACCGGCCCTCCAGCCGCATGCGAGCCCTGCCGGGCGCGAGGCGGGCGCGGCTCGGCGCCCGTGGCTCGAGTCCTTGAAGTCCGCGGCCGACAACACCTGGACGCGGCGGGCCTCCAGGAGGTGCTGAACGTCCGGGACTGCCTCGTCATGCGCAAGGGCGTGGTCGTCGTCGTCGCGTGGGGCGAGGTGGAGCGATGACTCCGGGGGAGGAGCCTCGCGGCCGTGCCAGCGGGCGCTCCGCGTCCTCCAGGAGCCCGGTGAAGAGGAGCGACACTCCCGCGAGCGCGAAGAGACCCGAGAGCGCGAACAGGCATTGCAGCCCGAAGGCATCCAGGACCCAGCCATTCACCAGATAACCCAGGAGGAGCCCCGCCAGTGTGCTCAGGGCATGGACCGTCGCCTGGATGCTGGCGCGCAGATGACCGGGGCTGCACGCGTCGAGGTAGCCGAGTGCCGCCGCGAAGAAGATGCCGTAGTAGACGCCGTGAAGCAGCTGCGAGACGAAGAACAGCCTGGGGGAGCCCGTGGCCAGTGTCGTGGACAGGAACACGTACCGGAGGGCGGCCGCGCCTCCTCCGGCGCCCAGCAGGGCTCTCGTGCTGTACCTGCGCAGCAGGCGGGGCGCGGCCACCAACAGCACGAGCTCGGACGCCACGCCGATCGCCCAGGCCAGCGACACCGCACCGTCCGGCAGGGCGTAGAATCGGTCCATGTAGATTCCCAGGTAGCCCTGCACGGCCGTGCTGGCGAACTCCAGCAGGAACATCAGCAGCGCGAGCCCCCGGATCCGCCGGTCGGCGAGCCACGCCAGGGAGAACGGGGCCCGGCTCGCGGCCGCCGGCCGCTCGAACCACGCGGGCAGGACCGCCGCCAGCAGCAGCGTCAGCCCGAACACGGGGAACACCCCCGCCAACCCCAACCGGGGCAGCACGAGCAGCGAGGCCACCGCGCTGGCGAAGATGAAGCCGGTGGAGCCAAACAGCCGGAAGCGCGAGTACTTCTCCCGCTGGCCATCGAGAAGATCGAAGACGGCGCTGTCGGTCAGTGGCACCAGGGGCCGGTGGACCAACCCCAACAGGGCGAGCAATCCGAAGAGGAGCGAGCCTCGGGCCAGGAAGAGCAGCGTGCCCGCCAGCCCGCTCGCGAGCGCGAGCAGGGAGATGATGGTCCGCTTGCGGTGGGCGTGGTCCGCGAGGAAGGCGAAGACGAACTGGCCCAGGAAGCCAGTCGCCGTGAGCGTGAAGAGTGCCAGGCCCACCTCCTGGCCGCGCCAGCCCCGCCGGGAAAGGAACAGCCCGATGTAGGGGGCGAAGAGGCCAAAGCTCGTGAACAGGAGGAAGTAGAACCCTCCGAGGGCCCGGCCCGCGGTGCCGGGCTGTCCGGGTGCGAGTCTTTCGTGTCGTCCCGTCTTCATGTCCGCCTCCTCCCGGCCCTCAAGCGGCCATCCGTTCCAGGACCGGCAGGCGCGCGCTCACGGGCCGCGCCACGGAGATGACTGTCTTCAAGTGGGCGTCCTGGCCGTAGTGGTCGAAGACGGACCGGATGGCCGCCACGTCACCAAAGGCAATCGTCTGGGTGACGAGGGACTCCAGCTCGAGGAACCGGCGGGCGACCAGCGTCCTGGCGACGTTCATCACACTCGCGGAGCGGGCCATGGAGAAGTGGCGGACGTCGAAAGGAGTGGAGACGAGCCGCAGCCCCTTGGACAGGATGAGCCAGGTGTCTACCGGCTGGACCTGCTCGGTGGCGCCATAAAGCAGGTAGCAGCCATGGGGCGCCAGCAGTTGCATGCCCAGCGCGCGGGTGTGGCTGGGGCCCGCCTCGAGACCCGAGATGTCTGGCAGGGCATCGAACAGGTAGTGTGCATGCGCCCCCTGCGAATCGCGGATCAACCGATGGATGGCCTCCTCCTCCCTCACCACGTCCAGGGCCAGCTCGATCCCAGCGGCCCGGGCGAAATCCAGACGCGCCGGATTGCGCTCGAGGATGGTGATGTGGCGGACGCCGAACATCCGTCGCAGCACCTGTGCTCCCAGCAAGCCGCAGGGGCCCGCGCCCAGGATGATGACATCGTCCCCGGGCCGGGGCGGATGCTCCAGGATGGCGCGCAACACGGACGTGAGCGGCTCGATGAGGGTGGCGTTCTCCAGCGGGACATCGTCGTCGACGAGCACCGCCGCGGCCTGGTGGTCGTCCATGAAGTGCCGATCGGTCAGCCACTGCATCTCCCGGTGCATGCCAGGGAAGATGGGCCTGATGACCCGGTACTCGGCGAGCCCACCGAAGTCCGTCTGCCCCCAATAGACGAGCTTGTCGCCAGGCCGCAGCGCCTCTCCCTCGACCTGGCTCTCCACCACCTCTCCCAGGTACTCGTGCCCCGGGATGATCGGCCATCCGGGAGGCTTCAAACAACCCCGGTAATAGCCGACATCCGTTGCGCAGATGGAGACCGATAGGGTTTTCAGCAATACACAGCCCGGTGTGAGCTCGGGAACTCCGAGCTCCGCCGGTTCGAGTGCGCGAGGTCCTGCCATGATATAGGATTTCATGTGTCAGCTCCGGGAGCTCACGGCCTGGGTGTAAAGAAAAGCAGGTTCGAGATGTGGGCATGACCCCTGATCGTGTAGGCCCTGCCAATCAGTTTCGCGGAATGCGTGCCAGCGGAGAATGATCGTGTCTGGCTTCCAGGGCCGCCCACCGTGGGTGGTCGGTCCTGTGGTCTTCAATGGGGCTGATGGGGTGTTCTCTGGATGTGATTGAAACTAATGCCGAGGGCGGGCTTCGAGGCAGAGGCTCGCCATGACGGCGGGGCCTCATGCCGAGCCACCGTGCGCTCGACGGGGTGCTACCTCGGGCCTGGAGCGGCGGGGCGGCTCACGCCGCGCGCGAGCTGGAGCCGGACAGGCGCGCGAGGCAGCGGTAGACGGCGTCGCGCAGGGCGCGGGCGCGCGGGTCGCTCATGAGGTGCAGGCCCGCGCGGTTCATCACGTAGCCGAAGCCGAGCTGGGCATCCGGATCGGCGAAGCCCAGCGAGCCTCCGGCGCCCGAGGTGCCGAAGGCGCGCGGGTTGGGGCCGAAGTCCAGCGTGGGGCACGCGCGGGTGTAGCCGAGCGAGAACCGCGTATGCGCCTTGAGCACCACGTCGAAGGTGCCCCGGGTGGGGAGGACGGGCGGGGCGGTGAGGGCCTCGAGCGTGGCGGGTGTGAGGCCCAGCTCCTGTCCTCCAGTGGCGAGCGACCCGTAGGCCCGTGCGACGGCGCGTGCCTGGCCGATGCCGCCCGCGGCGGGCAGCTCGAGGGGGCGGTACACGGGCGAGTCGAAGTCGGAGAGCTTGCGCGAGCGGGGGTTGGTGAGGACGCGGGCGGTGAGCGAGCGCGGCCACAGGAAGGCCAGGATCATGCCCAGGGGGAGCGAGTGCTCGTGGAAGAGCGCCTGGAGGCTGGCGACGGCGTCCAGGCGGGCCACGCGCGAGCCGGGCACCTCCCGGGGCAGGCCGATGTGGAACTGGATGCCGAGCGGGGTGGCGACCTCCTCCTGGAAGAAGCGGCCGAGGCTGCGGTGCCGGGGATCGACGCGGCGGATGAGCTCGCCGAGGTACCAGCCGATGGTGAAGCTGTGGTAGCCGTGGCGCGTGCCGGGCTCCCACGCCGGGGCCTGCCGGGCGAGCACCTTCGCCAGGGAGTCGAGGTCGGCGAGCTTCACCGGGTCCATGTCCTCATCGAGCGCGGGCAGGCCGGCCTGGTGCGCGAGGAGTTGGCGCACGGTGATGCGGGACTTGCCGGCCTGGGCGAACTCGGGCCAGTAGGAGGCGACGGGCGCGTCGTAGTCGAGCCAGCCGCGCGAGTGGGCGATGGCGGCGGTGATGGCGGACATGCCCTTGGTGGTGGAGAAGACGAGGGCGCAGGTGTCCTCCTCCCAGGGCTCGCGGGTGGTGACGTCCTTCCAGCCGCCCCAGAGGTCCACCACCTTCTGGCCGCGCAGGTAGACGGCACAGGAGGCCCCCAGCTCGTGGCGCTCGGTGAAGTTGCGGCGGAGCTCCTCGCGGACCTCCTCGAAGCCGGGGGCGACGGTGCCGTGCAGGACGACGTCCGCGCCGGGACCTGCGGCGTAGGGAGACTTGCGCGGGGAGCTCATGGTGGGGACCTCGAGGCGATGACGGGCTCGACGCAAGCAGTAGAGGGCGGGCGGGGGCGCGTCAAGGCGCCTTCACGGGGTGTGGACGCGCAGGGACTGACAGGCCGAGGTCACCCATCACATCGGATGGCGGCTGGAGGCCGTGTCACGGACTCGCATCAGCAGCTGCGCGGCCTACGGCCTGTATTACGGGTGGATGTCCCGGATGATCCGGCGCGGATGGTTCCACCCCGCCATCTGCTGGTTCAATGTCTGTCTGGAGACTGGTGCCGGCGTGTGGCTCTTCGCCTACGACATCCTCTTCGCGGATGCCGAGCAGGCCCTGTCCAATCCCGCGGCCGTGCTGTGGAGCACGCTCATCGTGCTCGCGGCGCTGCGCTCCAAGCGCCTGGCGCTCTTCGCGGGCTGTCTCGTGGCCGCCGAGATGTTGCTGCTCTACTACTTCGTGGCCCTGCCCCGGCTGCCCTCGCCCGTGCCGGTGATGTTCTCCCCGCCGTTGATGGTGCAGCGCGCCGTCTATTACTTCATCACGGGAGGCATGGCGGCGATGGTGGCCGGCCACATCACGCGCAAGGCCGAGGAGGCCCTGCACGCCATCCGCGCGAAGGATCTACTGGGCAAGTACTTCCTCCACGAGCGGTTGGGGGTGGGGGGCATGGCCGAGGTGTTTCGAGCCACCTACAGCCCGGAGGGAGGCTTCGAGAAGGTGGTGGCCATCAAGCGCATCCTTCCGGCCTACGCCGAGGACGAGGACTTCGTCACGCTGTTCCGGCGCGAGGCGGAGCTGGGCTCGCTGCTCAACCATCCGAACATCATCCAGGTGCTGGACGTGGGCCGCTTCAAGGACACGTACTTCATGGCGATGGAGCACATCGAGGGCGTGTCGCTGCGAGAGCTGCTCAAGAGCCATGGGCCGCTGCCACCGGAGGTGGTGGCGTACATCGGTGCGGAGCTGGGCGAGGCGCTCGACTACGTGCACCGGGACGTGAATCCGCCCAACATCCTGCTGTCACGGATTGGCGAGGTGAAGCTGGGGGATTTCGGGGTGGCGCGGGCGGGCATCCATGTGCGCCTGACGGAGGCGGACCGGGTGCGCGGCAAGCTGGGCTACCTGTCACCGGAGCAGGCCCGGGGCGAGTCCTCCGACGGGCGCGCGGATCTCTTCGCGCTCGGGGCCACGCTGCACGAGGCCCTCACGGGACGGCCTCTGTTCAAGGGAGGGGAAGACATCTCCGAGCGGTTGAATCCCACGCCGCCACCGTCACTGCTGCCGCCCTCGGCCTTCCGCCCGGATGTGCCTGCCGCGTTGGATGCCGCCATCATGGATCTGCTCGAGTGGCGGCTCGAGGAGCGCACCCCGAGGGGGCAGCGGTTGCGCGTGCAACTGTGCGCGCTGACGGGAGAGTACGCGCCCTATCCGAATGGACAGCAAGCGCTGGCCCGGCTCATCCAGGAGGCGCTGGTGCTCAAGGTGACGGGCGCGCCAGAGCCCTCATTCGCCATGAACGAGGAGGAGCCCACGGCCGTGGTGGCGATGGACAAGAGCCTGGTGGATGCACCGGGAAAGCGCGCCGGACAGGGAGGCAGCAAGGAGTAAGTCCGTGAATGAGTGCCACCAGGCACCTGACTGAGCCCATTTCCCCTCGCCCTCCGGGAGAGGGACGGGGTGAGGGTATCGGGTGAATCCGGGTTGAACCCCTTGTCCCCACTGAGGGCCACGGGTTGGAGAACAGGTTCGCCGAGGGTAGAGGGACTATTTCAGGCGAGCCCGTGCCGGCTGAGCATCCGGTAGAGCGTGCTTCGCGCCACGCGAAGAAGATCAAGACGGGCAATCCGCTCGACACCGCGACGATGATTGGCGCGCAGGCGTCGAATGATCAGCTCGAGAAGATCCTCTCGTACGTGGACATCGGGAAGCAGGAGGGCGCGAAGGTGCTGACCGGCGGCGAGCGGCTGCGCCATGGCGGCGAGTTGGAGAACGGCTACTACGTGGCGCCGACGATCTTCCAGGGCCATAACCGGATGCGGATCTTCCAGGAGGAGATCTTCGGGCCGGTCGTCTCGGTGACGTCGTTCAAGAACCTGGACGAGGCGCTGAGCATCGCGAACGACACGCTGTACGGGCTCGGGGCGGGCGTGTGGACGCGCGACGCATCGACGGCGTACCGGGTGGGCCGCGAGGTCCAGGCGGGCCGCGTGTGGACGAACTGCTACCACCTGTACCCGGCGCACGCGGCCTTCGGTGGCTACAAGCAGTCCGGCATCGGCGGGGAGAACCACCGGATGATGCTGAGCCACTACCAGCAGACGAAGAACCTGCTCGTCAGCTACTCGCCGAAGGCGATGGGCTTCTTCTAGGCGCCGAAAAGCTGACGCTCCTGGCTCGGCTTCCACCATCACGCCACGCTCTGCGCCGTCGCTCACGGATTCCTTGTGTTGCGACGAGCGCTTTTCCCCTGAGGGCGATGCCCTGGACGCTGCCGCAGGCGCGTAGACGTCTAAAGCCTGATCGCCCGATACTTCGAAACTCGAACTCAGTGAGTTCGTCGTATCAGTCCTTCCGATTCATGACGAATTCATCATAGGCGTCGATGCGGTCCATCTTCTCCGTGCCGGACAACTCCTGGGCGCGGAGGATTTCCCCGGCCCAGGATGTGGCTGGCTCCGTATCGAACTCCTGGCTGTAGATGACCATGTAGTCGAGATAGCGCAGCACGTCGGCCTCGATGGTGATGCCGTAGGTTCTGGCACGGTTGATGGCCAGGCGGATGAGGTTGAAGAGCTCGGCGTCGGGTTTGAGTTCGCTCCAGTCAGCGAAGTTCGTGCGCAGGTAGTCCACGGCTCCGAGTTCGAAGCGCTGCTGCAGGGCCTTGCCCATCTCGCGCATCTGAGAAGCGGTGATCTTCCACATGGTCGGTTCCGGTGGTTTTAGCGTGTCCGCGGAAGCTGCTTCAGTGAAGTCAGCAGGAGTTCCCATGTGGCCTCCAACTCGGCCTGGTGCTTGTCGAACGCGCTCGCCTTGAGGAGGATCTCCGGATTATCACCCCGGGCCTCTCCTCCCGGATGGAACCAGGTGAAACGCAGCATCGTTCCTTCGCGCGCCGACGCGAGTGAGACCCGCCCCTCCCGTCCCTTCCAGCCCGCGACCGTGCGCTCCTCGTCACGCAGCACCTCCAGTTTATCACCGCGAGACGCGAAGGATTGGCGATCCCCCTCCACGTCGGAGAGGGGATGGTCTGAGCGCGGCTGCGAGAGCGTCTGGGTGGAGATGCTGACCTCCAGGCCGGGATATCTGGCGCTGACGAAGGTCGCGAGCGCTTGTTCGTTGATGCTCACCTCGGAGGTGATCGCTCCCTCGCCCACACAGAACCCGTAGCGCGCCTCGGGGACATAGGCCGCGACGGTCTCCGCCACCAACTGCTCGGCGATCGCCTCATTGCCCGCCTCGGCCTCTACCTGGAGCAGCACGACGTGCCCTCGTTGGGGCTTCATCACCAGGAGCGTCCGGTCGTTGGGAAACATGGGATTGGCGCCGTACCAGGCTGCTGAGGCGCCCGGTATCATCTGCCTGGCCTTGCTCTCCTTGGGCGCGCCCGGCCCCTCCGTCCGGGCCTCGAGCTCGCGCAACTTCTCCTTCCAGAGCTCCTGCGCGGTCTTGCCCTCGACGAGCGGTTGCGTGCCCACACTCACGCGGTAGATAGACTGGCTGCGCCCGGCGAGGGTGAGCTCCTCGGGCAGCATGAACCCGAACCGGCCTACACACCACACACGCCGTTGTTTGGTGCTCTCCACGGATCTTCCTTCCCGGGCCACAGGGGGGCTCGATGCCGCCGTGGCCACATGGTTGCTCTCCTGCCCCCGCCCTGTACATGCGGCCACGGCGATGGCGCAAACCGAGGCGGCCCAGCCAGCGCGGCGCATTCTCTACCCGCCTCTCTTCTCCTGATAACGCTTCTTCGCCAGGGCAATCACCGCACGGATCGTGAAGTCCTGCACCGCCCGGTTCTCGTAGGCGGGCTGGTGCTCCACCTCGAAGGACTGATCTCCAGGCGGGGTGTTGCTCGGGCCATTGAGCGAGGTCGCCGACGAAACGGGCACCGTCCCATCTCCATCGCCGTCGGGATCTTGCAACACGGCTTGCATGCTATCGCCATTCTCGTCGCGGAACAGGCCGCGGAAGCCTCGCACCTCGTAGGGATTGCTGCGGATCCAGTTGGATTCGATGGCGAGGGTGATCTTGTCTGCGGAGTCGTGCCCCGTGCCATGGAAGCTGAAGGTATTGGGATGCTTCGATTTGCCGAGAGCCTTGTGGAA
Organism: Archangium sp.; assembly: GCF_057119385.1. NCBI lineage: Bacteria > Pseudomonadati > Myxococcota > Myxococcia > Myxococcales > Archangiaceae > Archangium > Archangium sp. Next base: position 21,953 of record NZ_DBNGVP010000028.1, read on the forward strand.
GCTCTCCGCCTCTGCGAGCAGGGCGAGGTAGCGCTCCCACGGGCCTGAGGAGGGCTTGAGCTTGTTCGCCAGGGCATCCTTGCCTTTCGCCGGTGCGGAGGCGGGCGCGGAGACCTGCTGCGGATCGAGCAGGTCGGGATCGACCAGACCCCAATAGGTATTGTTGCTCGCACCCTTTCCCGCTGGGGGGCGCGACACGGCCTTCACGCGATAGATTTCCTTGTAGGGGTCCGCCTTGGGAAGGGTGCGTGTCGCCTGCCCCTTCTGGGTGATCTGCAGCCACCCCACCTTCCCATCATTGGTACGGTAATCGGCATTGGGAAGCAGCTGGAGGCCCCCGGGGGCATTGCCGAGCATGACCGTCACGTTGGGACCAGAGTTACCCAGCACCCGAGAGGTCATTCCAAACCCCTCGAAACCTGCCTTGATGCGCCAATAAGCGGCGGCCGCGCCCATTGCCGGCTGAACACCGTGGATGATGCCGAGGATGTGGCTCTTGGCCCCGTTCAGTTCACTGGCGGCGCGGCTGGTCAACCCACCCATGGAGTGGCTCACGAGGATGACCTTCTCACACATGCCGATGACGGACTTCTCCTGCGCGATGATCTCCGTGATACGGGCCGCGAGCTTCGCCCCCGAATTCTTGTTGCTGTCGGTCCAGTTATAGCCAAAGGCATAGACGGGAAAGACGAAGATCTTGGAGAGCGGTCCCCAATTGTTGGAGCGCAGTCGCCGGAGCGCGACGTGGTAATCCGACATGATGCCCTGAAAGCCATCACCCACCGGATTGGAGTTGTGCACCTCGAGGAAACCCGGGTTGAAGGTGTCACCGATCAGCATGCGCTTGCGCTGCAGCGGGCCTTCTCCCGAGAAGTGCTTGAGCATGAACATGGAGCTGTCGGGATCCCAGCGCATGTTCGGCAATCCGTCAGGCCCCTTCCCGGTGCCGTCCGTTCCGGCGCGGCGCAAACGGCTGCCCATGATGCCGGGGACGAAGATGATGGGGATCGCTTCACGCTGAACGAGAACCTCCCCCGCCGTATCGGTGGCGAAGTTCTCTTGCGCCTTGTCAGCCTCGAACCAATCAACGGTGCGGGTATCGGTCATGGCTCACCGCAATTGCTCTTTGAAGAAGGCCTCGATGTCCTCGTAGAAGTGCTTGAAGACAATCGTGCAGTGGCCCGCCTTGATGTTGTGGAAGCGCAGGCTGGAACCACCATCGAGCATGCCTTCCTTGGTGCCACACGCGCCACTGGCAGCATATTTTTCGCCGGCATACCCCGGCTGTCCATCCACCTGGCCTTCGTGATCTCGTGCCTTCTGGTTGGGACGTGCGCCCAGGCGGATGACCAACCAGTGTTTGATTGTACAGGGAAGGACCGGATCATCAGTCGACCGGTTCGAACTGGCTGGCGGCGTGGTTTTGGGTTTTGCTGCGGCGCCACCGCTCTTCTTCTTGGCGATTTCCGCTGTGTAGCGGCTGCGCCATTCTCGCTGGACGTCCGCCTGGGTCGGATCGTTGGGGTCTAGCTTGCGGCGATTACCCTGCGCATCGAACAATGGATTGGGCTGAGGATCGTCCCGATGCGCTGCGTAGAGCTGCTCGTCGGCTCTGGCCACGATGGCCCGATCCAGCGGTCGTTGGAGGCGTCCCATAGCGCCGGGAAGGATAACAGACCGCAGCCATCCAGGACAGCGCGTGCCACATCGTTCACTCCACGTGATGCCCAGGGCGTCTCTTCCGGCGCACGGTTGTCCACGGCATCCGTAAGGTTGGTCCCTGAGCCTGCTCCAGGGGTGCTGTGGACATACCCGATTCCCTGGTCACGAGCCTGGAACTGTTGCCGCCTGCGGGTTGGCCTGAGGCGCTGGAGGTGTTCTTCGAATTGCCGAGGTGTGAGCGTCCTCGGACCGATGAGCCCAGTGCATCTTCATGGGTTGCTACCTCTGTTCGCCCAGCAATGCCCGGCCATCCTGGCCACTCCCCGCTTAGGGAGCCGCGAGGGGCGCGGGCTTCTGTCCGCTGGCCGCCCCGACGAGCCCTTCCTCCGCGCGGGCGAACACGTCCTTCGCGAGCCGCTCGCTGAAGCCGACCAGGAAGCACACCGCCATGTAGAGGTACTGCTCCGACTCCGGCTTCGGCGGCTGGAGGGGCAGCAGCCCGGATTTCATCAGCGCGAAGCAGAAGAGCGCGCTGTACAGGCCGATCACCGGCTTGAAGAATCCCAACATCACCATGGAGGTGCGGCTGGCGCCCTGCAGCTTCTCGAGCTCCGAGAGCCGCATGAGGATGCTCACCACGCCGCCCATGGCGCCGCACAGGCCCACCAGCAACAGCGTGCGGACGGGGAGGCCAAAGAGCTGGGTGCTCTCATCGGTCAACACCGAGTGGATGAAGGCGGTCATCCCGTTCGAGACGAGCATCAGCAGCCCCAGCCCGAGCACCACCTGGGTAGCCGGAGAGCTCGACCGCAGGAGGGGGAGCGGGCGCAGGGGATAGAGCTGGTCCGCGAGCGCGGAGGCGAGGCGCAGGCGGATGCCCCGCACGAACGCGAGGTTGGGCTGCTCCGAGGACAGCAGGGCCGTGAGTCCCAGGTCGATGGACTGGATGGCGGTGGGGCCGAGCACCGGTGCGGCTTTCTCACGCAGCGCCAGGAGTCTGGCCAGCTCCTGCTGGACGTCATTGCCGAGCGGCTGCGCGAGCTTCTGGCGGAGCAGCTCCACCGGCAGCACCTCGACTGGCGCGGGAGCGGGCGTGGGCGCGGCCGGTGTCAGCTCCACGGGCTCGGGGCTCTTCACCACCACGGGAGCGGGGGGACGCGGGGCCAGCGTCAGGACTTGCGTGGGGACCACGGGGACCTGCTGTGCGGTGGGAACCGTCGTGCTCGGCGGCGGGTGGGCGGCCTGCCGCAGGGCCTCGAGCGTGGCCGGATCGAAGCCGGAGGTGAGGGGCAGGTGATGCTCGCTCTGGAACCGGTTCAAGGCCGCCTTCGTGTGCGCGCCGAACGCGCCGTCCACGGTGCCCGGCTCGAAGCCCAGGAACGTGAGCAGGAGCTGGCCCTCGCGCACGCTCAAGTCCGGCAGGCCGTGGGTGGACAAGTGCTGCCAGGCCGCGGCCAGCTTCTTGTCGTACTCGTTCTTCGCATAGCCCGCGCCGTTGTATCCGTGGGCGAACGCGGCCCAGTCGTGGTTGCGCAGGGCCTGTGCCAGACCGTTGTGCTGGATGAACGCCGCCATGGCCGCGAGCTGCTCGTCCTCGGAGGCCATCATCCGGCTGACGAACTGCTCGACGGAGCCGTAGCCCAGCTCCGCGGCGTGGTACCCCATCACCTGGCCGAGTCCCCACGAGGCGCTCTCCATCGCGGCCCGCTCGTCGAGGGCCATGGCCTTCTCGAGCCGCGGGTACTCGGCCGGGCCGCTGGCGTAGCCCCCGGCCTTGGGGTTGCTGATGTCGGGGGCCTGCGCGTCGAAGCGGCCGTGCGTCCCGCGGCTGAAGACGTGGCGCTCGAAGAGGATGGCGGGCCGGCGGTCCGCGAAGTACCCACAGCCCCGGGTCTCGATCTGGAGCACGGCCCAGAGCTCGGCGGGGTGCACGGAGAGCGTGTCGGCGCAGGCCTGGATGCCCTGGGCGGTGAGGGAGGTGGCGGCTCCGATGAATCGGGTCATGTCGTGCTGTCCCATGGATCAATGAAGCGTCCCGCTCAGAAGATCTTCTTGAACGCCTTCTTCGCCTTGTTCGCCGTCTTGTTGATCTCCTTGCCCGCGTCCTTGGCGACGTTCGTGACGGCCTTGCCGGTGTCCTTGGCGGCGCCCTCGATGGCCTTGCCGGCCTGGTTCGCGCCCTTGCCGATGGCGTTGGCCATGGCCTTGGCCTCCTGTGCGCTCTTTCCGTAGACGTCCCGGAACACCTTCTCCGTGTCGTCGACGCCATCCATGAAGCCCTTGCCCACGGCGTTCGCCCACTGGTTGACGTCCTTGAACGCGTCGCGCAGCGCGGCCTCCACCTTCCTGGCCATCACCTCGGGCAGCTTCGTCAGCGCATCGGCCTTCGCGTCCACCTTGAACTTCGCGATCTTGAAGTGCTGGCCGGCGAAGTCGAAGCTCGAGTCGAGCGTGAGCTCGACTTCCTTCCCGATCGCGAGATCCAGCTCCGCCTCGAGGTCGGTGTTGATCTTCGCCTTGCCGAGCGGGCCGAGGTCGATGGTGCCAACGCCCACCTTGACCTTGCCACCCGCCTCGAGGCCGCTCTTGCCGAAGCGCGCCTCCACGTCGAAGTCCACGCCGGGGAGCAGCTTCCCTTGCAGGTCGAACTCGACGCCCTTCGAGGTCACGCTGGCGTAGACGCTGCGCTTGAGCCCCAGCATCGTCAGGCCGCCGTTGATGTAGAAGTGCGGCAGCCGGAACTCCTGCACCGGGTGGGCGGGCTGGTTGAACGTGGAGATCGAGATCCTCGGACCGCCACCGCCCTGGGCGGCCGTGAGCGCGAACAGTTGCTCGTCCACCAGGACGATCTTGTCCATCTGTGCGTCGACGGAGAACCCCTTGCTCTGGGAGATCTCGATGGTGGCCGCGGCATCGAACCCCGCGAACGAGATCGCGGCGTTGATGTAGTAGCCCTGCGGGTACTTGATGGTGCCGATGGCCGTGGCCTGTGGCGCGAAGTAGAACTGCGGAGCGATCTGGACCTGGATGCTGTCACCGCGTTTCGCCAGTTCGTAGTGGCGCATCGTGGAGAGATCGGTCAGGTGCCACGAGGAGCCCTTCGCGTTCACCACCAGCGTGAGCTGCTGCGAGGACGAGGGGATCGTCACCTTCGCGGAGGCGAAAGCAGCCGCGACCTTCTCGAAGGAGAGGTTGTCCAGCTCGCTGGCGAGGCTGCCCGGGAGCGAGAACTCGTGTGTCCCCTTGATGGCGACGGTCTCGAGCACCTCGTCGAGCGGCGTCTTCAGGCCCACCACACCCAGGAGCGTGTCCGTCACGTCCTTGAGCGTCAGGCTGCTGATGGAGCCGGCCACCAGGCTGCGCGAGGGATCCGTCGAGTCGAAGAACACCGCCAGCGAGGACTGGAACTTCTTGACGTCGATCGTACAAGCGACGCCGAGGCTCGGGATGCCGGCCCAGTTGACGCCCACCTGCAGCGCGAGGTTGGACAGCTTGAACGGCCCGCAGTCGATGGCCGTGGCGCCCTTCACCGTCGCGGACATGAAGGCACCGCCCGGGAGGAAGGCCGTCGTCACGTCGAACGTCCGCGGCTGTCCCTGGATCTTCACGTCGAGCGAGCCGCTCAGGAAGAAGCTCGGCTTGCCATTGTTCAGCTCGACGCCGAACCGGTACTGGAACGGGTTGCCCTGGAGCTTGCTCCGCTGGCTGACGTACAGCCGGAAGTCCTTCAGGGGATTGGCCCCGAGCACCACCGCGGCCGACTGCGTACCCCCGAGCCCGAGCAGGTTCATCAACAGCTTCTGCTCGCGGCTGTTCGAGTCGAGCCGCCACTCGGCGAACGCCATCACTCCCGGGACCACGCCCGTGGCCTGCGCGGGCAGCGCGAGCTTCGCGCCGAGCTCCGGACGGTTGAACCGCGCCATGTCCGGGAAGGTGAAGCCCGCGTTGTCGATCGAGGAGATCACCAGCAGCAGCTTCTCGAGCTTGAAGGTGTCCTCGATGTCGCGCAGGGCCGACAGGCCCGGCAACTGGGAGATGCGGCCGTTGCCGAGGCTCAGGCCCGCGGCGAAGCCCCAGCCCTTGCCGGGCACCTTGCTGACCTCGAACGCGAAGAGGCCGAGATCCTTCACACCGGCGCAGACCTGGAAGGTGCCGTCGTTACCGCGCTTCTGGATCAGCACCGACGCGTTGTCGAGTACCAGGTCGAACCCGCCCGGCATCGGGACCTTCACGTCGCACAGCTGATCGATCAGCTTCGTGAGGTTGACGCGCTCGAAGGTGCTGCGGATGACGACGTCACCCGGGAGGTCGTAGGCGATGTCGAGCTGGATGTCGTCGCCGAAGGCCATCTTCCCGGCGAACGAGCCGGAGAGCGGCGCTCCATTGCTGCATTGCAGGGCGAGCACCACGTCGCTGACGGTGAGCTTCTTGGGGCCGATGGGGATGACCCAGGGATCCGGCGCACCGGCGAGGAGCGCCGACATCTCGTACGCGCGTCCTGGAGCGACCATCACTCCCAGGCTGTCGACCGCCAGCGCGGAGGGCGGGGGAACGCCGGGCGCGTAGGTCTTCAGCAGCTTGTCGAGCGGGAGGCTGATCTTCTCCTTCGTCGTGGCGCGCACGGTGAAGGAGTCCTCGCTGCTCGCGTAGATGGACAGCGGGACGCCCTCGACCTCCAGCGTGCCGGTCAGCATGACCGAGACGGAGGTCTTCTGGGCCGCCGGCCGGATGTTGAAGCGGCAGGCGAGATCCTTCACCTCGAGGTGATCGCCCCAGACCTTCCACTTCAGGTTCGGGAAGCCCACCGTGAACCAGGCCGCGTCCACGGTGGGCGTGACGCCGGAGACCCCGACATCCACCGCGATGTACATGAGCTCCAGCGTGTCGAGCGCGTCGACCGCCTTCTGGAGCTCCTGCGGCAGGTAGGACGAGAGGCCATCGGTACCGGTGAGATCCACGAGCTGGGTCAGCTTGCCGAGCGAGATGCCCTCACACTGGCCGGAGAGAAGTGCCTGGGGCAGGTTCCACTTCAGATCGGCCCCGAGCTTGACCTGGATCCCCGCGCTCGGGATGGCGAGCGTGCCCGTGTAGCCATGCACCGGCTTGAAGGAGGGGTTCTGTGCCAGCCACTCGGTGGAGTGGGGGCTGTAGACCTGGAACATCGCCCGCTGGAACGACAGCGAGCCCAGCTTGAAGTTCACCGCCAGGGGCGACTGGAGATGGATGCCCGGTGCCTCCGGACGATCCCACGCGCGCTGCATGGGGATGAGCGCGAGGGTCCGGTCCGCCGCCTTGGGAATGCGGATGGTCCCGTAGAGGGGAACGGTGGGCGAGTCGCCGAGGCCATGCTCGAGGACTCCCATCACGCCCTGGGGACGCATCCGGCTGACGAAGTTGATCCCCACGTCGATCGGAAGGTCCGACTCGAGGTCGAGCCCCGCGTGCGTGGAGACGACGAAGAAGGTGTCGAAGAGGTCGAGTGCATCCAGGAAGGAGCGCTGGTTGGCGAACGGGTCGTACCGGGCCTCGCGGAAGAACGGGGAGAGCTCCGTGGCGTAGTCGACGCTCGTGGGCAGCTTCGGGAAGCTGCGGGAGAAGGTCCAGGCGTCGGGCCCCGGGGCCGCGCCGCGCAGCTGGTAGCGGAGGGTCGCGTGCACCTGGCCCTGGGCATCGACGCTGAAGCGCGCCGAGACGGGCACGTCGGCCGCGCCGAGGAAGCTCGCCCGGCCCGTGATGCGGACCGTGCCTCCCGCGGTGTCTTCGCTCTCCGTCTTCGCCTCGGAGATCTCGATGGGCTGACCGTTGTAGAAGGCGGCGAGGAAATCACTCACGCCCGAGGTCAGCGTGCTCTGCGCGATGACGGCCTTGCCATCGGCCGCGGACAGCTTCTGCTTCAGATCCTGGTAGTTCATCGGGGGTTCCTCGTCAGAAATTGGCGAGCTGCAGGGGGCGGTAGACGGCGATCTGCTGCGGGAACCACGGGTCCAGGGGCTTCTTCGTCACGTCCAACGACTCGATGTCCTTCCCGTATTTGTCGTAGACCGGCGTGCAGATGATGGCGTCCACGCCCGTCGCATCGAGCTTGAGGTCGCCGGAGAGGGCGATCCGATCGACGATGTCGTTGATCCTCGCCCAGTCCTCCTTGGTGTCCTCGTTCTGGGCGGTGGTCGTCTCGAGCACGCCGTTCTCGTCGACCTCGGTCACGCGCTGGATTTCCGAGGGGTCGTAGGGCGTCTTCCAGTCGTAGGGGATGCAGCTGATGCCGTCATTCCTCAGGATGAAGTGGTGCTTTCCGACGGTGACGTTGTGCGGCTGGATTCGCATGCCGCACGCCGTCAGCAATTGGAAGTCGAGCCGGGGAGGGTTGTTCGGCCAGGTGGCCGTGAACTCGCCGTAGGCGTTCTTGAGCACACGGAGCTCGTGGTCCAGGCAGACCTCGATACCGAACCAGCGGTTGTCACCGGCCCCCATGACGCACTGATCCTTGTTTCTCTTCCGCATCAGCTCGAAGTACTCGCTGAACAGGGGCCGCTGCGGCTCGAGCACGTTCAGGTCGAAGGTCGTCGCATCCTGGTCCTGAGGGGTCTTCTTCTCCTTGTTGAGCAGGGCGCGGTATTTCGCGTCGATGTTGTCCGCGCCCGAATAGTGCAGCTTGTCGTAGCTGGTCATTCCATGACCGCCGATGCCGACCATGGCGGTGTTGATGACGATGTCCTGGCTCGCGATCTTCTTGAGTTTGCTGGTGCTGGCGTCGAGCTGGAGGTCCTCGAGGAAGGTCTGTCCCTTCAGGTTCCAGACGATGGTCCCGGGGACGAAGATCCAGCCCATGAGGCTCTTCTGGGCGAAGACCCGCCGCAGGATGGCGAGGACGGTGTGCCGCGTCTTCTCCGAGTAGCTCCTGGCGGCGCCGCCCGCCTGCGGCCGGAAATAGAACTCCGGAGCCATGAAGACCTTCAGCGTGGCCGGGTCCTGGGACACCTTCTTCGACTGCATGGCCCGGTCGATGACCGCGATCATTCGCGTGACCCGGCTCAGCGCGTCCTCGGACAGCGTCTCCAGTTCCTCCAGGTGGGGGGAGAGGTCCGTTCCCAGCCCCTTGCACAGATTGAGGCTGACGAGGTCACACTCATTTCCCGGGGGCAGCGGCAGGTCCGTCGGGACCCGGTACGCGATCAGCTGGAGATTCTTGTATTGAGCCACGGCTCGCTCCTGGTGGGTCTGACGAAGCCTTGGACCCGTGGAGCGATATTTCCGGGCAACCGGCTGCCACCCGTCGGTTTCAACCCCGGTGGTCGCCTGGCCCCCGTGTGCCGGGCGTGCGCCTCGACTTCGACTTGACCTTGGAAGTTCGGCCGTTACGACTTACTCTAGGAATAGAGTACGCCGGAGCGCGCATGCCAGACCGTGACCCCTCCCAGCTCGATCTCTTCACCGGAGGCCCCAGCCCCACGCCGCCTCGAGGGCGCCGCCGGGGCCACGAGGAGCCCGTGGGCCCCGCCGAGCAGCCCGAGGAGGTGAGGGCGCTCGGGGAGCACCTGCCTCCGGGCCTGTTCCTGGGCACCTCTTCCTGGACGTTCCCGGGCTGGACGGGGCCGGGGCTCGTCTACGACCGCGAGGCCACCCCGGCGCGCCTCTCCCGCGAGGGGCTCGCCGCCTATGCACAGCACCCCGTGCTGCGCACCGTGGGCGTGGACCGGACCTTCTACGCCCCCATCCCCGCCTCGGCCTTCGCCGAGTACGCCACCCAGGTGCCTCCCGGCTTCCGCTTCCTCGTGAAGGCCCACGAGGCCTGCACCCTGTCCCGCTGGCCCGTGCACGTGCGCTATGGCGACCTGCGCGGCCAGCCCAATGATCGTTTCCTTGATGCCGCCTACGCGAGAGATCTCGTGGTGGCTCCCTTCGTCGAGGGGTTGGGAGAGAAGGCCGGGCCGCTCGTGTTCCAGCTCCCGCCGCAGGATCCGCATGACCTCGGCGGGGCAGGGCCCTTCGTGGAGCGGCTGCACGCGTTCCTCTCCGCGCTGCCCCGGGGGCCGCTCTACGCCGTCGAGCTGCGCAACGAGTCGCTGCTGACGGAGGCCCTGGCCCAGGCGCTGGCGGACGTGGGCGTCTGCCCCGTGCTCGCCGCCTGGAAGAACATGCCTCCCGTGGAGCGCCAGGCCGTGCGCCTGCGCGCCTTGCAGGCTCCGGCGCTCGTGGTGCGCTGGATGCTGCCGCCCCACCTCGACTACGAGGAGGCCCGCAAGCGCTTCTTCCCCTTCGATAAGCTGGTGGAAGAGGACGTGCGCACCCGCGAGGCCATCGCTCGCGCCAGTGCCGCCGCGCTGCGCTCCGGCAGGCCCGTCTTCATCACGCTCAACAACAAAGCGGAGGGCAGCGCACCCCTTTCCGCCGTGCTCCTGGCGCGAAGCGTCATGTCACGTACAGGAAAGCCCGCGAGTGTGGACTCTTGAGCCCTTCGCGTGTGCGCTTATGGTGGTGGATGTAGGATCAGAAACACCCGTTGGGCTGAGCACGCAGCTTGCTTGGAGGGGTGGTCATGAGATCGGTCCTGGTTGCAGCGCTCGTGGCACGCATGACGGCGGCCGGAGGGGCGGGCGCTGGTGTCGAGGAAGAGTCGCGACGCCAGCAAGCCGGCAACACCTGGGAAGACGTGCGTAAACATTTCTCCACCCTGCGTAACGAGATTTCCACGCTGGAGTCCGAGTTCCGAGACGCCGAGGCGCGTCACAAGCTCGCCGCGGAGCGTCGTCAGCAGGAGCTGGAGCGCGAGCGTCGTGGCCGCTGAGCAGGACCCGGACGCCGATTTCGACCCCGAAGCACCCGTCGAGCTCCCCCTGGATGGGAACCTCGATCTGCATGTGTTCCACCCGCGCGACGTGAAGGACGTCGTCACCGAGTACCTCTGGGCCTGCCGTCAGAAGGGTGTACTCGACGTTCGCATCATCCACGGCAAGGGCTCGGGAGCGCTGAGGCGCACCGTGCAGGCGCTGCTGCCCAAGTTGCCCGAGGTGGAGTCGTTCCGCTCCGCCTCCGAGAGTGACGGTGGGTGGGGCGCCACCTGGGTCCGGTTGAAGCCCCTGGCTCCCGGAGACTCGGAAGGGTAGGGCGCGAGGCCCCGTGCCTCAGTGGACGGTGCCCTCCAGCCACCAGTGCACCGCCTCGCGCATCATCTCCTCGGGGACGATGTGGGGGCCCTCGAACTCCTGGTAGTTCACGTCGTAGCCGGCGCGCTCGAACACGCGTACCAGCCGGCGGCTGCACCGGTCGATGGGGAGCACCCGGTCCTGCGTCCCGTGGCTCATGAAGATGCGCGGGGTGCCCAGCTGGCGCGGTGGCACGGCGAAGCCCGGGGAGAAGGCGATGATGTGCTTGAACAGGTCCCCGTTGCCGAGCCCGAGCGACAGTGCATACGACGCCCCGTCGGAGAAGCCGCCGATGGCGATGCGCGCGGGGTCCACCGCGTAGCGCTCGAAGGTGTGCGCGAGCGCCTCGTCGATGGCCTGCACGTCCGGCCCAAAGTCCTCCACGATGACGTCCCATGTGGGGCCCTGAGAGCCCGGCGCCAGGAGGAGGAGGTTCACGTCATCGGCCAGGGGCCGGAGCAGGTCCAGTCCGTGCCGGGCCGAGCCTCCCGCGCCATGGAGCATCACCGCGAGTGGCGCGGGATGGTCCGGCTGGTAGCCAGGGGGCACGTAGAGGATGCTGTCGTGCCCGAGGCTCACACCGAGGGGATGCATGCCTGTCGGGCCCGAGGTCCTCGGGGTTCCCGGTTGTGCCCGGAGACGTCCCGCCCGGGCCGACCGTGAGGACTCGTCCTGAGGCCCGGTGTCGCCCTTCTCCCTGTTGCTCATCGGCTCATTCCTCCGTCGCCTGGGTCCAATCTGTGGCCGGCCAGGCAGCGAGGGCGACTTTCGTGTCTCCATCGGACACTGGGGCGCCTGCTCCGTCGGGACATACAAGGCGAGTGCCTGGACGCATGCCTGGTCAGGGGGTAACCCGGGGGACGGATACCCTCACCCCGGGGGGCTTGCCCCCCCTTTGAACGACGGGGGGCTCCTCTCCCGAAAGGAGAGGGGAGCGTGGGGTCGAGTGGAGTCTACGACAGCCAGAAGTAGGCGGAGGCGATGAGTGAGCGCTTTTCCGTCACCTTCGACTTGTTGGCCAGGTCCGCCACCTGCCGGTCCTTCGCCGCGTAACGCTTCTCCTCCTCGTTGCGCAGCGAGGCCAGCTTCTTGCGGTACTCGCGCTCCAGCCGCTCCGCGTGTCCACGGGCCTTCACCCGCTCGGCGGGGTCTTCCTGCGCGCACACCACCTTGCGCGCCTCCTGCCAGGCCTCGCGCGCCTTCTCCACCTGCTCGCGCGTCTCCAGCAGGCAGTCCTCCGCGTACCGGTCCGCCCGCTCCCGCGCCAGGTCCATCTCCAGCGCGTTGCGCCGCTCGGCCGCCCGGAGGATGTCCTCCTTGGCCGCCATCAGCGCCTGCTCCTGCATCAGCGACACGGACACCGAAGGCGGCTGCCGGCGCCGCTCCTCCTTGGCCGCCAGCTTCACGAAGTGCTCGCCGTCCGCGAGCGGCAGGGCCCGGAAGCTCTTGCCGTCCCGGTCCAGCACCAGCACCAGGTGCACCATCTTCTCCTCGGCCTTCAGGCCCGTCGTCTCGAACTTGTAGACGAACCACCAGCCCTCGCTGCCCGCCAGCCGGGCCAGCCGCGCGGGCAGCTCCGCCGCGCTCAGCTGCAGGTAGTTGATGGCGTCGTGGGTGCGGTCGCGCACCGCGTAGGCCGCCTTGGCCACCTGGAGCCGGCCCGAGGCGCTGTTGTTGCCCAGCACCGAGCCCGTCAGCGCCTTGGCGCCCTGCTGGCGCTTCTCCAGCGCCTCCTTCGTCACCGCCCCGGCCATGCGCAGCCGCCGCCGCACGTCGCCGTCGAAGCGCTCCATCAACACCGAGCGCGCCTCCGTCATCCGCGCGCTGATGCGCCCCTCCATGTCCGAGCGCAGCTTGTCGAAGGCCTTGTTGATGTCGTCCGGGTGGCGGCAGGACTGGTAGATGTCCAGGATGCGCCGCTCGAAGTCGACGCCGCTCTCCAGCGCGCCGAGGATTTCATCCGACGCGCCGAACACGCCGTCGAAGAGGTTCAGCTTCTTCTCCAGCAACTCGTACAGCCGCGCGTCCGCGGCGTTCTGCCGGTTGAGGAAGTTGATGACGAGCACGTCCCGCTGCTGGCCGTAGCGGTGGCACCGGCCGATGCGCTGCTCCACGCGCTGCGGGTTCCACGGCAGATCGTAGTTCACCACCAGGTTGCAGAACTGGAGGTTGAGTCCCTCGGCGCCGGCCTCGGTGCAGATGAGGATCTGCGTCTTCTCGCGGAACTCGTTCACCAGCGCGCGGCGCTCCTCGGGGCCACCCGCGGCGTCACCGGAGAGCAGGGAGATCTTCCCCGCGTAGCCGTTGGCGGACAGCAGGTTGAAGAGGTACTGCTGCGTGCGCTTGGACTCGGTGAAGATGAGCGCCTTCTCCGGCCAGCCCTGGCCCTTCATCACCTTGAAGGTGCGGTCCAGGGCGCGCTTGAGGGCCTCGCCCTTGGCGTTCACCTTGATGGAGTCGGCCAGGTCCGCGTACTGCTTCAGCTCCCACTGCTCGTTCTCGAGCGTGCGGAGGCTGACGGGCTTGGCGGGGTCATCCGACCACTCCTCGCCCTCCTCGACGTACTGCTTGGCCTCTTCCGGCTCGAAGAGCGCCAGGGCCCGCTGGCCGAGCCTGGCCGCCTCCAGGCGCTTGGCGAGGTTGTCCGCGAGCCGCCGCAGGGTGGGGGCGATGGCGTACGTGGAGGAGGCCAGCAGCTTGCGGTAGCAGAGCGTGAGCAGCGTCTTCTTGCCCGGCTCGATGGCCGCGACCTCGGAGCGCCGCAGGTACTCGCTGACCTTCTCGTAGAGGTCCTGCTCCTCGGGCGAGGGCGCGAAGTCCTCCACGATGGAGCGGCGGTTGGTGTAGCGCACGTATTCGCGCACCTGGCGGCGCAGCGTGCGCTGGACCACGGGGGCCAGCCGCTCCTTGAGCTCGTTGACGGCGTCCGTCTGCAGCCCGCCCGTCTCGGCCTCCAGCCGGTAGCGGCTGCGGAAGGCGTGCTCGGGGCCGAGGATCTGCTCGTCCAGGAGCGTCACCAGCCCGAACAGCTCCATGAGGTCGTTCTGGAGCGGGGTGGCGGTGAGCAGCAGCTTGGGACGGCCGCTGAGGGCCGAGCGGAGGGCCTGGCCCGTCTTGTGGCCCGCGCGGTAGGCGTTCCGCAGGCGGTGGGCCTCGTCGATGATGACGACGTCCCAGGGGATTTCGGCCACCAGCTGCGCCTTGTTGGCGGCGAACGGGTGCGAGCAGATGACGGGGAAGGGCTGATCGAAGCAGTTGCCCGTGGCGCGCACGGTGCGGCCATCCACCATCACCGACTCGAGATCGAACTTCTCGCGCAGCTCGCTGTTCCACTGCGCCCGCAGGACGGCCGGGGCGAGGATCAGGATGCGCGTCTTCCCCTCGGCCACGAGCTGGGCGATGACCATGCCCGCCTCGATGGTTTTTCCGAGACCCACCTCGTCCGCGAGCATGCAGCCGCCGCGCGACAGCGAGTCCAGCGCGAAGCACGCGGCCTCGAGCTGGTGGGGGTTGAGATCCACCTTGGCCTCGGCGAGCGCTCCCGCGAGCCGCTCGCGCGAGTCCGAGCTCTTGATGGTGAGCTCCTCGGCGAGCAGACGCTCGTGGAAGGGCGTCAACGGCTGTGACTGCTGCTCAGCGTTCGCGCGGACCTCCGTCCCCGACACCGCCGCCGCCGCATCCACCGCCACCCGCAGCTCCCTGAACTCCCTCGCGACCTCCGGCAAGACCCTTCTCCGTACCGTACGAAACGTGCTTCCACAGGCGTGTAGCACGAAAGAGGGGCCATTTTGGGAAGTGAGATCGCCGTGTAAAGGGGGTCTTGTCCGGAGCCGGAAAATCGGCCTCGGAGCGATTGGCACGCTTTTTCTTCAGGAGCGTCGCGACTGGGCGTGTGGGCGGGAGGTAGAGCAGGAGGGACTTGACGGCCGCGATCGAACTACAGCAGTCCGCGTGCCGTGACCTGGCGCGGGGGGGGTGGCTCCATCGGACCGTTCTTTGAAATTCCTGTGTGGCTTGGGTCCTATGACGACTCGCTACATCAAGGACTGCCATCGTGGCGGATGCAGGCGTCCTCGAACTCCAAGGCGCCCGCGGACTGCTCTTCCATGAGCCATGCGCGCACTGCATGCAAGTCGACCTGGGGAGGCACATCCACGCCCAGCATCTTCGAGACGTTCAGCTCCGTGGCGCAGCCGAACTCCTGGATCCGGCGGCGGACATCCTCCACGCGTGTTTCGTCGAAGACGATGACACGGAGTGTGCTGCTGCCCGACTCACGAACCAGCTTGGAGAACACGACTTCTCCCTCTCCCAGCTGCGCGGCGACCACATCGCCCGCACTGAGCTCCCGGACGAAGAAGGGGATGTTGTCGATCTCGAACAAGCCCTCCCCCAAGGGTCTGGCCCAGAGCCGTTCATAATCGACGGGGGGATAGTCCTCGTCCTCCTTTTCGAGCTCGAACAGGACCTTCACGTACTCATCCGACATGAAACGGTGCTCCAGGGTCAGAGCTTGTCGCTCTTCTCGTTGTTGCACTCCCTGCATAGCACCTGTCCGTTCGAGGGCGCTCCGTCTCCGCCCTTCGCTCTCGGAATGACGTGATCCACCTGGGCCTCATGGCTCGGTGGAGTGACTCCCTTCTGGCTCTTCTGGGCATCAACGGTCGTGACATCACAGCTCTCGCAGCGCTTCTCGCCCTCGTATTTCCGGGCGTTCTCCTCCTTGACGTCCTTCTTGCCCTTTGGCGTGAAGCGCATGTAGGCCCGCTCGCCATTCGCGGTGCCTTTCGGAGGCGGTTTTCCACCTTTCTTGCCTGCCGCGATGGTGACGGAGTCACCGGACAGAACCTCTTGAGCGAGAGGCGCGAGCACAATGGCTTCTGCGCTTCGAGCCACTTCTGCTCCCGCTCCCATGGCTGGCTGCGCGAAGGACGGTATGGCCGAGAGCCCAGCCACCAGCAGCAGCATGGGCATCCACTGGAGCAGACTCCTCGGGAAGGCGGATGTCGCGCGTTGAGCCTGCCTCATGGCGTGTCCGTTCATTTCATCCTCTTTCCAGCCTCGTAGAGGCCGATGGCAGCTACAGCAGGCCGCGCGACTTCACGTGCAGATAGGTGTTGACGGCGGCGGCGCCGAAGCCCTTCGCGGGGGCCCGCACCACGAGTGCACCCGAGTCTCGGAGCGTGAGAGCGGTGCGCTGGTAGTCCTCCTCGAGGCGAGCGGCGGCCTGGCGCGCGTAGGCGTCCTGCTCGGAGGAGGGGATGGCGGTGGCGGCGGCCTGGAGGTCGGGATCCAGGAGCGAGGCCACCACGGGCAGGTGGCGGGGGCGCAGGGCCAGGGTGCGGGCCAGCAGGGTGCCCGAGGCGTCCGGGTCCACCAGGTCCGTGAAGAGCACCACCAGCGAGCGGCGCGAGGAGCGGGCGAAGGCGAAGTCGTAGGCGCGGCCGTAGTCGCTCTCCTCGAGGGCGGCCTCGGCGCGGTAGAGGGCCTCGGTGAGGAGGCGCAGGTGCTCGTGGCCCTTGCGCGGCGGGAGGTAGGCGCGCACGTCGCTGGCGAAGGCGAGCACGCCCACCATGTCACCCGCGTCGAGGCTCACCTTGGCCAGGCGCAGCGCCGCGTCCACGGCGTGGTCCAGCTTGCGTCGGCCGTCCACGCGGCCGGCCATGTGGCGTCCGCAGTCGAGCATCAGCAGCACCGGCTGGTTCCGCTCGGGCTGGTACACGCGCACCATGGTGCGGGCCCGGCGCGCCGAGGCCTTCCAGTCCACGGTGCGGTAGTCGTCACCGGTGCGGTACTCGCGGAGGGACTCGAACTCACGGCCCTCGGCGGAGCGGCGCAGGGTGCGCTCCGAGGGGGCATCCGAGGCCATGGCGAGCGCCAGCGCCTCGCGCGTCAGGGCGGTGAGGTCTGGGTACACCTTCACGGTCTGGGCCGCGGGGAGGCGCACCTGGCGCGCGCACAGGCCCAGCGGCCCGAGCAGCCGCAGGTGCACGTCTCCGAGGCGCAGGTCCCCTCGGGCGGGCGGCGTGAGGGTGTAGGAGACGGTGGCGGGGGGCGCGTCCGGCGAGAGGGAGAAGGGCTGCTGGTGGCCGCGCACGTCCACGCCGGGAGGCACCTCGTCCCGCACCCATCCGCGCACGGGCCGGGGGCCGCGCGGGCTCAATTCCAGACGCACGGGGTTGGCGGTGCCCGAGGAGAGGACGGGCTCCAGCGAGCGCCGCACCTCCACGTCCGAGGCGCGAGGGGCGGACAGGAAGTCGAAGGCGCACAGCAGCAGCACGGCCGCGTCCAGGGCGAGGGCGAGCCACAGGAAGACGGAGCCGGCCACGGCGAGGGCCGCGGGGACGAGGGCCGCCGCGAGGAGGGCCACGGCGAGCCCGGTGGGGACGGGCCGGCCGGGGCTCACCGGGGGACCTGGACGCGCTCCAACGTCTGGCGGAGCACGTCGTCCGCGGTGAGGCCCTCCACCTCCGCCTCGGCCTTGAGCAGGAGGCGGTGGTTGAGGACGCTGGGGCAGACGGCCTTCACGTCATCCGGGGTGACGAAGTCGCCGCCGTTGAGGGCCGCGCGGGCCTTGGCCGCCGCCAGCAGCGCCTGGGCCGAGCGCGGAGAGGCCCCCAGCCGCACGCGGGGGTTGGCGCGCGTCTCGCGGATGAGGCGCACGGCGTAGGCGAGCACGGACTCGTCGCAGGCGACGCTCGCGGCCCGCGTCTGCAGCTCCAGCAGGGTGGGGGCGTCCAGCACCCGCTCCACCTGGGCGGCCTTGCCTCCGCGCTGGTGGAAGCCGCGCACCATGTCCAGCTCGGCCTCGGGTGGCGGGTAGCCCACGCGCACCCGCATGAGGAAACGGTCCAGCTGGGCCTCGGGGAGCGGGTAGGTGCCCTCCAGCTCCAGCGGGTTCTGCGTGGCCACCACGAAGAAGTGGGAAGGCAGCGTGTGCGTGGTGCCGTCGATGGTGACCTGCCGCTCCTCCATGGCCTCCAGCAGCGCGGCCTGTGTCTTGGGCGGGGTGCGGTTGATCTCGTCGGCGACGAGCACCTCGGTGAAGACGGGGCCCTTCACGAGCTGGAAGGCGTTGTCCTGGGGCCGGAAGACGTTGGTGCCGAGGATGTCGCTCGGCATCAGGTCCGGGGTGAACTGGACGCGGGTGAAGTCGAGGCCCAGCGCGGAGGCCATGCTGCGCGCGGTGAGCGTCTTGGCCACGCCGGGGACGCCTTCGAGCAGCACGTGCCCGCGCGCGAGGAACGCGGTGACGAGGTCCGCCACCACCTGTGGCTGGCCGAGCACCGTGCGCTCCAGGGCCTGGAGGAGGAGGCGCAGGGCCGGGCCTCCGGAAGCCGGGACGGAGGGCGACGGAGTCATGCGGTGGGCTTCTCCTTCAGGCCCATGAGCGAGCCCGCCAGGCTCGTCAGCGCGCCCAGGAGGCCGAGCACCACGCCGAAGCTGGGGGTGGAGTTCATGATGGTGGCGTTGCCCATGGGCGAGGGCACCTCGGTGGCGTCGTACGAGAGCTTCATGAAGACGATGCACCAGAGGATGCAGAAGACGGACAGGCCGAGCTGCGCCACCCAGGGGATGAGCACGTTGAGATTGGGCATGAGCCGGCGCACGCGCACGGTGATGGCGCCGATGATGCCGATGGCCGCCAGGACGGCGAGGAGTCCCAGGCTCATCAGGCCGAGGATGTCGCCCTCGGCGGCCGTCTCCTTCCAGGGGAGGAAGGCGGAGACGAGGAGGGTGACGGCGCCGCCGAAGGCGATCTTGTCGGAGCTGCCCAGCACGCCGACGAAGTCGCGGAAGTCCTCGATGACCTGCTCGGGGGCGACGATCTGCCCGGTGCCGGAGTGGGTGCCGTAGGGGTCGCGGGTGGGGACGTAGTTGATGTCGGCGGGGTCGAGCTCGGTCTGCTGCGGGCGCTTGGGAGCGGGCGCGGGGGCCGGACGGGAGGGCGCGGTGCCCGAGCGCGCGGCGGGACGGGAGCCGGAGGCGGGGCGAGCGCCCGTGGAGCGCTGGGGCGCGTTGCGGAGGATGTCCTCCATGGACCGGATGTTGGTGGCGTCCTCGTCGGCGACCGCGGGGGCGGGAGCGGAGGGACGTCCCGGGGAGGTGGGGACGCGGGGGCGCGAGCCGGTGGGGGCGCGGGCCGCGGGCCGGGAGCCGGTGGCGACGCGAGCGCCCGGAGCGGGGCGGGACGCGGTGGGCCTGCGAGGCGGGGGCGGAGCGGCCTCCGCGTCATCGTCCGTGTCCGGGGGGGCATCGGTCGAGATGAACGAGGAGTCGATGATGTAGTCGCACGAAGGGCAGATGGAGGTGCCATCCGCGACCTTGGTGCCACAGCCAGGGCAGTTCAGGACCGGCGCTCCTTGAATCTGGGAAGCGCCGAGCATCTTCCGGTGCCCGATGGCCCAAGTCAAACGGCTTACGGGCTAACCCCTGGATTTTCGCGGGGAATTGGCCTAGGCGGGGCGGCATGGATGCTCTGCGCGCCGCTGTGCCCGCCTGCCTGCTGTGGGGACTCGTGCTGTCGGGTTGTGTCCGCTCCGTGCCGTCCGCGCCGGAGGCGGGAGGAGGGGAGGAGATCGCCCTCTGGGAGGACCGCCGCTCGCTGGCGGGGGGCCGGTTGGTGGAACTGGCGGCGAAGGGGTCCGTGCCGGTGCGCGTGCGGGCCCTGCGCGCGCTCGCCCGCATCCAGGAGCCGTCCACGCTGGAGGCCGTGCTGGGCGGATGGGGTGCCGCCGAGGTGCCCGTGCGGGACGAGGCGGCCTTCGCCGCGGGGGTGCTGGCGCTCTCGTGGGAGCCGCTCACGGACGCGGAGAAGGCGCGGATGACGGAGGCGCTGCTGGCCGCCGAGGGCGCGGAGAAGGACGAGGGCGTGCGGCGCACGTTGCTCGAGTCGCTGGGGAAGCTGGCCACGCCGGGGGCGGTGAAGCGCCTCACGGAGCGGCTCTCGGAGGGGAATCCGGAGGTCGCGGGCCGGGCGGCGGTGGGGCTCGGGGTGGCGGCACGCCGGGGCGCGTCGTTGGCGGAGGTGCCGTTGGCGCGGGCGGCGGTGCTGCTCCAGTCCGGACAGCCCGAGGCGGCGCGTTTCGGCGGGGCCTACCTCCTGGCGAGCGCGAAGCGTCCCGAGGGGCTCGGCATGCTGCGGCGCTGTCTCGGGGATGACGCGCCGGACGTGAGGGCCCTGTGCGCGAAGGGGGTGGGGGACGTGGGAGGCCCGGAGGACGCGGCCGTGGTGGGCCGGCTGCTGGGGGACGAGGTGCCCCGCGTGGCGGCCGAGGCCTCGCGGGCGCTGGCGAAGCTGGCCTCGCGTTGCAGCGGAGACTGCACCCCGCTGGACGCGCTTCGGACCCTGACGGCCCGGGTGGAGCGTGTGGCGCGAGGAGACTCCGCGGCGGGTCACGCACTGCTCGCGCTGGCGCAGCAGGGCCTGCCCGAGGCGGGACGTCCGGTGCTGGTGGCGCTGCGGCGCGCGCTCCAGGAGGCGACACCGGGCGCGGTCTCGGAGGTGGCCTCGGGAGATTTGATGAACCTCGACTGCCGTCTGGCGGCGGCGCTCGATCGGCAGACGGGAGCACTCGATGAAGCGCTGCGCTGTGGAGGCGGCTGGGTGCGAGCGGTGCGGCGGCTGTCCCTTGGCCTGCGCGAGGTGGCGCAGTCGAAGGGGAGGGGAGGCGCGAGCAGTGCGGTGCAGTACCTGTCGTATCCGGACACGCGGGTAAGGCTGGCGGCGCTCGACGCGGTGGCATCCCGTCCGGTGCCCGAGGCCGCCGGGCCCGTGCGGGCGCTCCTGGAGGGGAAAGACCCGGTGGAGGCCGCGGCGGCGGCGAGCACGGCTGGGAAGCTGAAAGACATGGAGGCACTGCCGCTGGTGCGAGCGCTCGCGGAGCGCGTGCCGCAGGAGCCGGACATGGCCGCGCCGGTGGCGGAGGGGCTGGTGGAGTTGGCGGGGAAGGACGCGGAGCCGATGCTGCGGAAGTGGCTGGAGCACCCGCACGCCAACGTGCGCCGTGTGGCGGCCGAGTCGCTCTCGAGCCTCACGGGGCAGCCCGTGCGGGCCGCGCACGTGGAGCTGCCGGACAACGCACTCCGTCCCGAGCCCGCTCCGGTGGGGAGCACGCTCACGTTCCATACGAACAAGGGGGACTTCACGGTGGCGCTGGACGCGGAGGCACCGCTGACGTCGGGCAACCTGGTGGCGCTCGCGCGCAAGGGCTACTTCCGGGGCACCACCTTCCACCGCGTGGTGCCGGACTTCGTCGCGCAGGGGGGAGACCCGCGCGGAGACGGTGAGGGTGGTCCGGGCTACTCCATCCGTTGCGAGATCACCCGGCGGCCCTATCGCCGCGCCGTGCTGGGGATGGCGCTGTCGGGCAAGGACACGGGAGGCAGCCAGTTCTTCTTCACCCACTCGCCGCAGCCGCACCTGGATGGCCGCTACACGGCCTTCGGCGAGGTGACGCGCGGCATGGAGGTGGTGGACCGCCTCCTGGAGGGCGACACCATCCAGGAGGTGGAGGTGTCGCCCTGAAGCAAGGACGGCTACTGGATGAGCGGTGCTCCAGACTGGAACCCTGTCTGGACTCGTAGCTCCGACAGAGCGCTCAACAGCCACTTGCGAAGGCTGTTGCCGTGAGGAAGACGGCGAATGCTCCGTTCGGTCTCATCCAGCATGCGACGGGCCTCGCGATTGTCGTGCTGCGGGTGCCGTTGGCACCATCGCGCGTACAGACAGGCGACGTGGTAGCGGCGTTCGACGTTCGAGTAGCCCAGGCGATGAATGCGCCGCAGCGTGCGCCCGAAGATCGGCCATGGGCAGTCGTGCCCATACGCTTCGGTGAAGATCGCCTCGGCAATCCGCCGTTGTACCTCTTGTCGTTCGTACGCCGTCATCACGACTGAACGCAGCAGTTGCCGCTCCAGCGCCTTGAACCTGGACTCCAAGGTCTCGAAGGAATCGTCGAACGAGGCGACGAGTGTCTGCTCCAGCGTTCGTGCTACCTCCATGAAGCGGCGCTTTGAGCTGGCGGAGACCCTCACCATCGGCAAGGTCTTTCGTCCCAGAGTCTATCGGGCCAGACCACATTGTTCTGCATGCATGAATCCTTGCAGGGCCAATCGTGTCATCAGCATCAGGGCCGCAGTGGCCACCAGTATGGAGCGGTGCGGTGCGGAGCTCCTGATGTGCATCGGGCACCTCTTCCCCTCTTCCGAAAGCGCCCAGGCTGGTGCGCGAGCGACTCTTCCGTCGCTGGCGACGAGTCTCGAACAGACGAGACGGCCGTCTCAATCAGAGGGGACGCCTCCTGACTATTCTGCGTAGGGTAGCCAACAACCACGGGGCCGCGTCCTGATGAACGTCACATCGACTCCTCCGAGCCCTACCTCGGAACGCAGCGGCACGGGCATGACACGGAGGATGCTTCTCTGGTCCCTGGGCCTCGCGACTCCGCTGCTCACCTTCACGGGAGGCTTCGCACTCTGGAAGTCCCGAGCGGCGCGCGAGCCACCCGATTCCGGGCAGGCCCTTTCCAGTGCATTGCAGCACACCCGGCTCGCTCATCGGGCCGCCGTTACGGGAGAAATGGAGCGCGCTCGACAGGAGGCCTCCGCGGCCCTGACTGAAGCACCAGGCCATGCTCCGGCGCATGTCGTTCTCGCGTGCGTCGCACTGGAATCAGGTGACCTCTCCGCGGCACAGGAGGTTCTTCGCCGAGTGAGTGCCTTGGCTCCCGGGCAACCGGAGTTGCGGATTCTGGAGACGCTCCTGGCGAATCAGCGGCGAGATGTCCCGGTGGGGTGGGGACAGGCTTTTCTCGAAGCCTGGACGGAGTTGGGCCGCCCCGACCTGCAGGAGAGTGCCTTGTTGCCGGAGCCCCTCCTCGCGAGCCTCGATGAATCAGGGCTCGAGAGCGCCTGGGATCGTGCCCCCTCTTCGCGGGTGCGTCTCATCTTGACCCTGCTCTCCCTGAATCCTTCCGAGGCGCGTGCCCGTTGGGTCCTCGAGCAGGTTCCGGAGCTCGACGATTCCGCGCTGCTCGTCGCGGCATTCGATCTACTGCGCGACAAGAGGCTCCCGGTGTCCGTCCAGCAAGAGGCCGCGCCCGTGTTGCGCCAGCGTTTCGCTCAGCTCTCTTCACCTTCAGCCATGCGGCTTCGCCTGTTGCACCTGCTGGTGGGAACGGAGCGGGATGCACCGTTGGGTCCCCATGAACTGGAAACGCTCGAGGCCATCTCGGTGCTCCCCACCTGGAAGGAGGACTCCTTCACACGGCCTTTCCAGGAGGCGCGGCGATGCCTGGTGGACCTGTCGGTGCCCGGCTCCACGGGGGCTGCCTTCGCGGTGGCGGAGCGGACGCTGGGCCATCGCGGTGTGCTCCTGCTGCTCTGGCGGGCCGCGGCCACCCGGGAGCGGCTCTCCTGAGGACGAGCGCCGCAGGATGGGACGCATGCTCTGGCGCATCGGAAGCCAACTCACCGGGCAGTCCTCGCTCCTGGAGCACTCGGTGGGAAGCTCGCTCATGGCGTCCGGAGCCTCCAGCCTGCGGCATGGCCGCGATCAGCGGGAGGCCTTCGCGCGCGAGGACGAGCTGCACGCGGCCGTCATGAGCTCGCTCCGGGCCGCGCTCGACCGGTGGCCGCTGCGCTCGCTCTCGGAGCAACTGCTGGAATCACGGGCGCGCAGCGAGGTGACCTGGCTGCGCGCCTTCGTGGGCAAGGGCGCGCTCCCGTGAGAGACGCGCTCAGCTCGCGACGCGGTTGGGCACCTTGCCCGGCGTGAAGCCGGCCCAGAGCGCGTTCTCCGCGTTCTCCATGTCCTCGACCTTCTTGCGGATGCGCTGCCACTCCGCGTCCGGAATGCGCAGGAAGGCCTCGGACAGCTCCGGGTCGAACTGCGTGCCCGAGCAGCGCTTGATCTCATCGCGCGCCACGGACATCGGCCGGCCCTTGCGGTACGGGCGATCCGAGGTGATGGCGTCCACCGTGTCCGCGATGGCGAAGATGCGCGCCCCGATCACGATGTCCTTGCCCTTGAGCCCCTGCGGATAGCCCTTGCCGTCCCACCGCTCCTGGTGGTGCAGCACGATCAGCGAGGCCTCGTGCAGGTAGGGCATCTTCGCGAGGATCTTGTACCCGTACTCGGGATGCTTGCGCATCTCCACCCATTCCTCGGGCGAGAGCGGGCCGGGCTTGAGCAGGATGGTGTCGCTCACGCCGATCTTCCCGATGTCGTGCAGCAGGGCTCCCTGCTCCACCACCTCGAGCTGCGTGGGCGTGAGACCGATCTCCTCGCCAATGCGCCGCGAGTAGAGCGACACCCGGCGCGAGTGCCACTGCGTCTCGGTATCGCGGTAGTCGAGCGCGCTGATGAGGCCGTCCAGCAGGCCGTTGGTGCGCTCCACCACCATGCGCTCGAGGTCGCGGTTGATGAGCGTCAGCTCCGCGTTCTTCTCGGCCACCTCCCGCGTGAGCCGCTCGTTGGACTCCACGAGCTTGAAATGCTCGAAAGCCTGCCGCACCGCACTGGTCAGCTCGCTGAGCGACCAGGGCTTGCCCAACAGACGGAACACCTCTCCCCGGTTGACCGCCTCGGACGCCGTACGGAAGTCCGCGGCCGCCGTGAGCATCAGGCGTACGGCGCGCGGGTTCTTCTCACGCAGGGTCCTCAGGAGCTCCACGCCGTTGAGCAACGGCATCATGAAGTCCGTCAGCACCACCTGGAATCCTTCTTCCTTGGCGGCCTGGGCAGGATCCGTGTGGGTGACGACCTCGTAGCCCTCCGACTGGAGGATCCGCGACAGCGCGGCCAGAATGAGGGGATCGTCATCCACCACCAGGATGCGGTCCATGAACACAGCCTCCCAACCCTTCGAAATAGGGACGGACATCGAAGAAACCGGGCCGTTATACACGTCTTTGCGCCCGAAGGTCACACCCGCAGGGTGTGGGCTCGCACTCTTGCTCGCTTTACAACCCCTCGTAACCTCTCTTCTTTCTGGGAGGGGACGATCTGCCTGCCTCACGAGCCGCTTGCCTGTCCGGCTGGGGGTGGTCTATGGTGCGCGACATTGCTGCATTGTGGTGTAACTCCTTGATTTTTGGAGAGTTCTCCGATGCCTAGAGCCTCCGCAGGGCCGGTCCCGGTGGTGGTCATGGGGTTGGGAGTCATCGGGCAGGAGATCGCCAGGGCGGCCCAGCTCTCACCTGAGGTGGAGCTGATCGGTGCCGTGGACGCCAACCCCCAGTTGGTGGGGCGTCCCCTGTCGGATGTGCTCGGGGGCCCCGCACTGAAGGTGAAGGTGGCTGGCACGCTGGAGGCGGCCGTGGGACGGCGCAAGGGCGCCGTGCTGCTGCATGCCACCGGCTCGCGCCTGGAGCAGGTGATGGATCAGCTGCTCGACGCCCTCAAGCTCGGCCTGCCCATCGTCTCCACCTGTGAGGAGCTGGCCTTCCCCTTCCTCAAGTATCCCGAGCTGGCCGAGAAGCTGGACCGCGCGGCGCAAGCCGCGGGCGTGGCGGTGCTCGGCACCGGCGTCAATCCGGGCTTCGTGATGGACCGGCTGGTGGCGGTGGCGGGCCAGGCGTGCGGCCCGGTGCGCCATGCCACGGTGACGCGCGTGGTGGACGCGCGCACGCGCCGCGAAGCGCTCCAGCGCAAGGTGGGCGCCGGCCTGACCGAGGACGAGTTCTTCGCCCTGGTGGACAAGGATCAGATGGGGCACGTGGGCCTGGTGGAGAGCGCGGCCCTGTGCGCGTTGGGACTCGGCATGGACTGCGACGACTTCGAGGAGGAGATCGTCCCCGTCTTCGCCGAGGAGGACATCCTGGATGGTGCCTTCCCGGTGAAGAAGGGCCGGGTGGCGGGAATCTTCCAGTCCGCCGTGGGTCTGGAGGAAGGGCAGGAGCGGGTTCGGTTGGAGCTCACCATCGCGGTGGGGGCTGACAATCCGGGGGATCGCATCGAGATTGAGGCGGACCCGAAGCTGGTGCTGGAGATTCGCGGGGGCGTGCCCGGGGACCGGGCCACCGCCAACACGTTGGTGAATGCGGCCCCGCGCGTGACTGCCGCCGAGGCGGGCCTCTTGACCGTGCTCGAGCTTCCGGCCGGTCGTTAAAGGGAGAGGGACATGCTGGACAAGAACGCGATCGGCCGGGCCTCCCCGCCGTTCCTGAACGAGGTGGAGAAGGGCGCCATCCGGCGCTTCGCCGAGTCCCTCGGCGATTACAACCCCATCTATTACGACGAGGAGTATGCGCGGGCCTCGGGCTACCCCACGGTAGTGGCCCCGCCTACCTTCCCCGCGTCCTTCAGCTCGGCGGCGGATCTGCGCGAGCTGTTGGGGGTGGGCATCAAGAGCCTGCTGCACGCCGAGCAGTCCTTCGAGTACGAGCGTCCCATCTTCGCCGGTGACCGCATCTTCGTCGCCACGCGGGTGTCGGACGTGCTCGAGCGCACCGGCCCGGCGGGCAAGATGGATGTCGCCGTCATCGAGGACGAGGGCCGGGACGAGGAGGGCAACCTCGTGTTCCGCGCCCGCCGGACGCTCATCGTCCGCGCCGCCAAGGAGAATCCGTAATGCCCGCGCGCAAGCTCTATTTCGAAGGCATCCGCGTCGGCGACGAGCTGCCGGCGCTGGCCAAGGCTCCCATCGATCGCGTGCAGCTGTCGCGCTACGCCGGTGCCTCGGGTGACTTCAACCCCGTCCACGTGGACGAGGTCTACGCCAAGAGCGTGGGCATGCCCTCCGTGTATGCCCCCGGCATGCTCGTCATGGGCATGCTCGGCCAGCTCATCAGCGACTGGGCCCGCGGCGGCCAGCTGCGCCGCTACCACGTGCGCTTCATCAAGATGGTGTGGCCCGGTGACACCGTCGTCTGCAAGGGCCGCGTGAGCGACCGGCACGGCGAGGGTGGCCGCTACTTCGTCGAGGTGGAGCTGTGGGCGGAGAACCAGCGCGGTGAGCTGGTGATGAAGGGCAACTCCACCATCCAGCTCTTCTACTCGCTGGAGGACGAGAACCGGCAGCGCTCCGGCCAGTCCCCCATCGTGGTGGAAGTGCCTCGCGAGAGCCTCCTCCAGGCCTCCGCCGCCCAGACGGCGGGGGAGGGCGAGGAGGACGACGAGCGCAGGGCCGGCAGCATGTCCGGCAAGAAGACGACGGGCTCCAAGCCGGCCGCCAAGACGGCCACGGCGCCCGCTGTCTCCCAGGCCTCCGCCGCGGCGAAGAAGGCCAAGAAGTAGGACTTTCCCCTTCAATCCCCTCCCTGTGGGGGCGGCGAGCAACCCTCGCCGCTCCAACGCGAAGCGTCACTTTTGATTGATTCTGGAGTCAATCGGGATTGACTCTCGAATCAACAGACGTAACCTTTGCGTGTCCCAATGGGGGCCGCTGACCGCCGATGTGGCGGCCGTGAGCCCCACCAACGTACGGGGAGGGGCTCATGTCCGCCGGCATCAACACCTACAAGACCGACCTTCGGGAAATCTTCTTCACGCTGTTCGAGCAGTTCGGCTTCGGCCAGGTCGCGGGGCAGGCCCCCTTTGATGCCTGGGGGCCGGATGAGGCGAAGGCCGTCATTCAGGAGACGTACCGCTTCGCGAAGGAGGTCCTCGGGCCTCTCAACTCCTCGGGTGACCGCGAGGGCTGCCGGCTGGAGAACGGCGCCGTCATCACCCCCAAGGGCTTCAAGGACGCCTGGAAGAAGCTCTACGAGCAGGGCTTCAAGACGGTGGCGGTGAGCCCGGACCATGGCGGCCAGGGTGGCCCCATCATGCTCCAGGTGCTCATCGAGGAGATCCTCTCGGGCGCCAACTCGGCCTTCAACATGTACCCGGGCCTGGCCTTCGGCGCGGCGGAGCTGATCGCCGAGTGCGGCACGCCGGAGCAGAAGAAGCTCTTCGTGGAGCGCATGCTCAACGGCACCTGGGGCGGCACCATGTGCCTCACCGAGCCGCACGCGGGCTCGGACGTGGGCGCGGCGAAGACGAGCGCGCGCAAGAACGCGGACGGCACCTACAGCATCCGTGGCACGAAGATCTTCATCTCGGGCGGTGACCACGACCTGGCGGAGAACGTGGTGCACCTGGTGCTGGCGCGCATCGAGGGCGCGGTGCCGGGCACCAAGGGCCTGTCGCTCTTCATCGTGCCGAAGATCCGCGTGAACGCGGACGGCAGCCTCGCGGGCGGCAACGACGTCACGGTGGGCTCCATCGAGCACAAGATGGGCATCAAGGCGTCGGCCACCTGTGTGCTGAACTTCGGCGAGAACGACGGCTGCGTGGGCGAGCTGGTGGGCGGCGTCGAGAACGTCGGCATGAGCCAGATGTTCAAGATGATGAACGGCGCGCGCATCGCGGTGGGCATCCAGGGCGTGGCGCTGGCGAGCGCGGCGTACTTCAACGCGCTGGAGTACGCGAAGGATCGCAAGCAGGGCGCGCACCTGAGCAAGTGGAAGGATCCCTCGGCGCCGCGCGTGGCCATCATCGAGCACCCGGACGTGCGGCGCATGCTGCTGGAGATGAAGGCGCACGTGGAGGGCATCCGCGCGCTGCTCGTCAAGCTGGCCATGCACACGGACAAGGCGCAGATGATGGCGGGCAAGGACGATGATCAGGCGGCCTACCACCGCGGGCAGGTGGAGCTGCTGACGCCGCTGGTGAAGTCGTACGCGTCGGACCAGGCGTTCCGGCTGTGCGCGCAGGCCATCCAGGTGTACGGCGGCGCCGGCTACTGCCAGGACTACCCGGTGGAGCAGTACACGCGCGACTCGAAGATCTTCTCCATCTACGAGGGCACCAACCACATCCAGGCGATGGATCTGGTGGGCCGGAAGATGGGGCAGTCGGGCGGCGCGAACTTCCAGCAGTTCATGGCGGACGTGGGCGGCTTCATCGAGGCCAACCGCGAGCACAAGGTGTACGGCGAGGCGGTGAAGCAGCTGGCGGCGGCGCAGGAGGGCGTGATGGCGAGCGCCATGGCCGTGCTGGGCTGGTCGCAGGAGCCGTCGAAGATGACGCTCATCCCGCTGTCGGCCAACCGCTTCCTGAACATGATGTCGGAGCTGGCCGTGGGCTGGCTGCTGCTGGACGCGGCCGTCATCGCCGAGCGCGTGGGCGAGAAGGCCACGGGCGACGAGAAGGCCTTCTACGAGGGCAAGAAGTACAGCGCGCTGTGGTACGCGCGCAACGTGCTGCCCAACGTGGAGCAGGCGGCGCGGATGATGGCGACCGAGGACACCTCCTCGGTGGAGATCTCCAACACCGCCTTCGGCAGCATCTGACGTCCAGGCCCGGGGGCTCCCGTACCTCCCAGGCCCACCCTCGCATCCTTCCCTCTCCCGCCGGGAGAGGGGCGGGGTGAGGGTGCCGGGAGCCCCGGGTTGAATACTTCCCGTGCGCCATCGGGGGTTCTTGAGAGAGAATCCCGCCTTCCGTGCTCGACCGCGCTGGAGACCGATGGCCACCAGGAAGACCCGAAAGCAGAAGCAGCCCGAGCCCGTCCGGCCCAAGGACGCGGCCCGGCTCCAGGAACTGCGCCGGAAGATCGACGCCGTGGACCAGCGCCTGGTCCGGCTGTTGAACGAGCGGGCGAGCCTCGTCGTCGAGGTGGGCAAGACCAAGCGCGCCACGGGCACCCCCATCTACGCTCCGCACCGCGAGGCCGAGGTGCTCCGCAAGGTGCTGTCCTCCAACAAGGGACCGCTGAGCGACCGGGCCGTGGAGGGCATCTACCGCGAGCTGATGAGCGGCTCCTTCGCGCTCGAGCAGCCGCTGCGCATCGGCTACCTGGGACCGCCCGGCTCCAACTCGCACGCCGCCGCCGTCAAGCAGTTCGGCTCCTCGGTGGACTACGAGGACCTGCGGGAGATCGGGGGCGTCTTCACCGAGGTGCGCCGCGGGCACGTCAACTACGGGCTCGTCCCCATCGAGAACTCGCTGGGCGGCGGCATCGTGGAGACGCTCGACGCCTTCAAGGCCAACGCCCAGCAGATCTCCGTCTACGGCGAGGTGCAGATCGCCGTGCACCATGCGCTGCTCGCCAACTGCCAGCCCAGCCAGGTCCGGCGCATCCACTCCAAGCCGGAGATCTTCCAGCAGTGCCGCAACTGGCTGAGCACCCAGTACCCCGGCGTCGAGCTCATGCCCGCGGCCAGCAGCTCGCGCGCCGCGCAGATCGCCGCCGACGAGTGCCGCAAGGCCCTGGAGATTGGCGCCGAGCCCGGTTCGGCCGCCATCGGCACGGCGCTCGCGGGGCAGCTCTACGGGCTCAACGTCCTCTTCCCCCGCATCGAGGACGACCCGAACAACATCACCCGCTTCGTCATCATCGCGCGGCAGAACGCCCGGCCCACGGGCGATGACAAGACGTCGATCATGTTCACCACGGACGACAAGCCCGGCGCGCTGGTGTCGGTGCTCGGCGTCTTCCAGTCCGCCGGCATCAACCTCTCGCACATCGACAAGCGGCCGCAGGGGCGGGAGCGGTGGACGTATACGTTCTTCGTCGATGCGCTCGGCCACCGGGAGGACCCGGCCATGGTCGCCGCCATCGAACAGGCCCAGACGCACTGCCGCGATCTCTTCGTCCTGGGCAGCTACCCGCGCTCGCGCCGCATCCTGTGAGCCGCATGCGCCCTCTCCCGCTGGGAGAGGGCGGGGGGTGAGGGGGGTCCAGGTGGCAGGCACGCTCCGGAGGTGTTAGGTGTGCCTCATGAGCGACATCGTGACGATCCGGGTGTGGTCGGACTTCGTTTGACCCTGGTGCTACGTCGGCCTCGTGGAGGTCGAGAAGCTGAAGAAGGAATATGACGTCCAGGTGGACTGGCGTCCGTTCTTCCTGCGTCCGGAGACACCGCCAGAGGGGCTCCCCCTGCCGGCCTACGTGCGCGAGCGGATGAAGGATCCGAACAACCCCCTCAAGCGCAGGGCGGCCGAGGCCGGGTTGAAGATGGTGGATCGCGACATCATCCCCTCGACGCGGCGGGCGCATCAGGCGGCGGAGTTCGCCCGGGACCAGGGGAAGCTCGAGCCGTTCCATGCGGCGGTGCTGCGGCGCTACTGGAGCGAGGGGCAGGACCTGTGGCAGTGGGACACGCTCCGAGGCGCGGCGCAGGAGGCCGGCTTGGATCCCGATGCGATGCAGCGGGCGGTGGAAGAGGGCCGCTACCGCCAGGTCGTCGAGGACGCCGTCCGTGAGGCGCGGGAAGCGGGCATCCAGGCCGTGCCCACCTTCGTGCTCGGAGATCGCTTCGCGCTGCAGGGCGCCCAGGAGTACGGCGTCTTCCAGCAGGTGATGCAGCGGCTGGGCGTCTCACCGCGCGCTCCGCGTCCAGGTTGACCTATCGCGAGTCGCGCACGCCGATGGCGAGCTGGCCGAGCCCGACGCTCTTGGCCAGCTCCATCACCTGCACCACGGTGCCGTGGGGCACGCCCTCGTCGGCCTGGACGATGACCACGGTGTCCGGGTTCTCCTCCTGGGCCTTCGCGAAGGCGCGCTTGAGCTCGTCCTCGCTGACCACGTTGCCGCCCAGCACGAAGCGCCCGTCCGCGAGTACCGCCACGGACAAGTCGGTGGCCCGCGCCGTCACGTCGGTGGTGCCGCCCTTGGGCAGGTTCACCTTGAGGCCCGTCTGCGCCCCTCCCGGTGCCTGCTGGACGATCACCGAGCTCGTCACCATGAAGATGATGAGCAGCACGAGGAAGATGTCCGTCAGCGGGGTGATGTTGATCTCCGCGAAGCCGACGTCCTCGCCGCTTCCCTCGGAGTCCCCCGGAGTCTTGCCCATCGCCATGGCAGTGGACCTCAGGCCTCCGGCTGGGAACGCGGCGCGTCCACCGGGGCCGGAGCAGTGGAAGAGGAAGCGGAAGCCGCCGAGCCATTCATGGGCCGCTCGCGCAGCAGCTCGGCGAACTCGTCACCCATGAGCCGCAGCTCCACGAGCACCCGCGACAGCCTCGCCTGGAAGTAGTTGTAGAAGGCCATGGCCTGCACGGCCACGAGGATGCCCACCGCCGTGGCCACCAGCGCCTCGGAGATGCCCGTCATCACCGCCGCGCTGCCACCCGAGCCGCCCGCCTGCACGTCCAGGCCCAGGTCCTTGAAGGACTTCATGATGCCGGCCACCGTGCCGAACAGGCCCACGAACGGCGTCAGCGAGCCGATGGTGGCCAGAATCCACAGGTTGCGCCGCAGCCGCAGGCCCACCTGGGCGCGCTCGCGCTCCACCGCGGACTCCACGCCGTCCCCGGTGCCCCGGGTGCGCTCGAGCCGATCGAAGCCCGCCAGGAAGATGTCCGCCACGGCGGCATCCGAGCGCTCGGTGGCGGTGCGGGCGGCGGTGATGTCCCCGCGCAGCAGGTGCTTGTGCACCGTGTCGCCGAGGGCCCGCGAGCGCTCGCTCACCCCCCACAGGGCGATCAGCCGCTCGATGGCCACACCCAGGGCCACCACGGAGGCGAGGAGGAGGGAGGCGAGGGTGACGCCGCCGATACGCAGGTAGTGGAGGAGGTCGGAAAGGCTCATGAATGGTGGCCAGGAAGGTCGGCCTGGCGCGAGACTAAAGCCATGAACCGCGCAGCCGCAGCAATCTTCCTGGCTCTCTTATGTTCAGGCTGTCCCAAGCGCATCGATTTCGGCCCCCAGGGCCCCATCACCGACGCCGGGGAGCTCTTCCGTCTGGTGAGCGCCGCCCAGGACCAGGTGGCCACCCTCCAGGGTGACGGGAAGCTCCGGGTCGAGTCGCCCCAGGGCTCCGGCACCGTCTCCGCCTTCCTGGCCGCCTCCCGGCCGGGCCTGCTGCGCGTGGAGATGTTCGACTTCTTCAACCGGCCCATCGCCGTGCTCGTCACCGACGGCCAGCGCTTCGGCCTGCTCCAGTTCCAGGAGAACACGTACTACCAGGGGCCGGCGACCCCCCGGAACCTCTCGCGCTTCCTGCCCCTGGCCCTGCCGAGCGAGGAGCTGGTCTCCGTCATGCTCGGCAAGGTGCCCTTCATCCCCGCCGAGCGCATGACGCTCGCCCTGGATGAGAAGGAGCGGCTGTACGTCCTCACGCTCCACAAGGGAGCCGTGTTCCAGGTGCTCCACATCCACCCCAAGCACCTCCGGGTGGTGCGCAGCGAGGTCCGCGGCATCCAGGCCTATGGGCTCGAGTACGACCACTTCAAGGAGCAGGGGGACTTCGTCTTCCCCCACGAGGTGACGCTCCGGGCCCCCAACGCCGGCACCTCCGTGGGCGTGCGCTACACCGGCATCACCCTCAACGAGTCCCCGGACCTGACGCTCTTCGACCTCACCGCGCCCGAGCACGTCCGCGTCGTCGAGGTGGACGAGGGGGGGCAGTCCCTCCCTCCGGTTGCCCTGCCTCCTGCCTCGCCCGGTTCTTGAGCGGGCCTCGTCGATAATGCGGCAATGCTTGGAACTTCAGGTAGACTGACGCCAAAGGCGGGTCCGTTCGGACTCACCGCGACTGCGACATGGCACAGATCAAGCTTGGTGAACTGCTGATCAAGGCGAACGTGCTCCAGGAGAGCCAGCTCAAGGCGGCGCTCGCGGAGCAGGCGAAGTGGGGCGGGAAGCTGGGAGAGATCCTGGTGCGGATGAACCTCGTGTCCGAGGACATCCTGGTGCGGGCGTTGTCCAAGCAGCTGGCCATTCCGGCGGTGAACCTGGACGCGGTGAAGGAGATCCCCGCGCACGTGCTCAACAAGATCCCGCTGCAGACGGCGCGGGACTTCGCGGTGCTGCCGCTGCAGTTGCGCGACGACGGCAAGACGCTGGTGGTGGCCATCTCGGACCCGCTCAACGTGCGGCAGCTGGACGAGCTGCGCGCCGTCACCAAGTGCCGCATCGTGCCGAACGTGGCCGGACGCACGGCCATCGCCCGCTCCATGGCGCGCTTCTACGACGACCAGGGCGAGCTGGCCGAGGCGGACACCAACTTCAAGGTGGTGGACGCCCAGGGCCGCACGGTCGTCAAGAACATGAACGCGCCCACCGCGCCTCCGCCGGCCGCGGCTCCCTCCCGGACGCCGGCCCCCATGCCGCCCACGCCCTCGCGCGAGGTGCCGTCGGTGCGCGGCGGCAACGGCAGCCCCGTGGAGCTCCTGCGCAGCGTGGAGGAGGTGCAGCGCAAGGAAGTGGCCGCCCTCAAGGCCATGGTGGAGCTGCTCATCGAGAAGGGCGTCTTCACCCGCGACGAGTACCTGGCGAAGGTCAAGCGGTAAGCCGTCCAGCCCCCCCGTCCTTCCATGCGCAAGAAGATCGGCGAGCTGCTCATCGAGTCCGGCGCACTCAATCCGGAGCAGGTCCGCAAGGCGCTCGGCCAGCAGCGGATCCACGGGCAGGGGCAGCGCCTGGGCTCCGTCATCATCGCCCTGGGCTTCACCGAGCCCACCGCGGTGGCCCAGGCCCTGGCGCGTCAGTTCGATCTGCCCTTCGTCCGGCTCCCGGAGGAGATCCCCCCGAAGGTGCGCGAGCTCGTCTCGC
Organism: Archangium sp.; assembly: GCF_057119385.1. Taxonomy (NCBI): domain Bacteria; kingdom Pseudomonadati; phylum Myxococcota; class Myxococcia; order Myxococcales; family Archangiaceae; genus Archangium; species Archangium sp. The sequence goes on from NZ_DBNGVP010000028.1 coordinate 56,244, forward strand.
TCGACTTCCAGGCCGAGCACCGCTTCGTGCTGTTCGGGCTCGAGCGCGAGGCCCGTGGCGAGCGGCTGCTCGTGGCGGTGGATGATCCCTCGGACCTGAGCGTGGTGGGCGAGCTGAGCTTCCAGCTCAACAAGCCCATCCGCGTGCACGTGGCCGCCGAGGACGACATCGACCGCGCGTTGGATCTCGTGAGCGGCCGCGCGGTGGGACTGCTCGTGGAGGACGAGCCCCGCGAACCGCCGGTGTTGGAGCCGTCCTCGGCCGCCGCCGCCGTCTCGGCCCTGCTCGATTGGGATGGGCTCTCCACACCGCCGCCGCCCCCTGTCGCCGCTCCCCCCGTCCTCACCCCGAGGTCCGCTTTGAAGCCAAAGCCGCCCACGCCCCCGGCACCGCCGCCCTTCGATGATGAGGACGATGACATCACCCTCATCACCCCCAGGGGCTCGCCGAAGCCCCGGGCCCCCGCGAGCCCGCCGCCGCCGCCGCCTCCGCCTCCGCAGGAGAGCGAGGACCTGCTGGACGAGCTGCTCGGCGAGCCCGAGTCCCCGGCGCCGCCCGCCGCGCCGGATCAGAAGGGCGTGCCGGTGGTCGTCTTCGGGGGCGCCGCGAAGGGTCTGCCGCAGCCTCCTCCCGCGCCCCAGCCTCCGGACATCACGGATGAGGACCTGAAGGTGCTCGAGGACATCGAGCGGATGGCGGATGGCGCCGAGGCGGAGCTGCACACGGAGAAGGTGAAGCCCGCGCGCATGGTGGCCAGCCTCATCCGGCTCCTCATCCGCAAGCGCATCATTCGCGAGGAGGAGTTCCTGGAGGAGCTGTCCCGGAAGTGATGCCCCGGGCCGGCTGTTGAGGCCCGGCCGTGAGCCCCATGTCCGAGCCTCTCCTTGACGTCCGTGGACTGAAGACCCAGCTCTCCCTGGAGGAGGGCCCGGTGCTGGCCGTGGATGATGTGTCCTTCTCCATTCCGCCTGGCGGCACGCTGGGCGTGGTGGGGGAGAGCGGTTGTGGCAAGAGCCTCACCGCGCTCTCGGTGATGCGGCTGGTGCCCGAGCCGCCCGGCCGGGTGGTGGGCGGGCGGATTCGCTTCCGGGGCGAGGAACTCCTCGCGCTCCCCGAGGAGAAGATGCGCCGCATGCGCGGGCGTCACCTCTCCATGGTGTTCCAGGAGCCGATGACCTCGCTCAACCCCGTCTACACGGTGGGCGAGCAGATCTCCGAGGGCGTGCGGCTGCACCAGAAGCTGTCGAAGGCCGCCGCGCGCGAGCACTCGGTGGAGATGTTGCGCCAGGTGGGCATTCCCGCCCCCGAGCATCGCGTGGACAGCTATCCGCATCAGCTCTCCGGCGGCATGCGCCAGCGGGTGATGATCGCCATGGCGCTCGCGTGTGGGCCGGAGCTGCTCATCGCGGACGAGCCCACCACCGCGTTGGACGTCACCATCCAGGCGCAGATCCTCGAGCTGCTGAAGCGGTTGCAGGCGGAGCGCCACATGGCGGTGATGCTCATCACCCACGACCTCGGTGTGGTGGCCGAGAGCTGTGACGCGGTGGTGGTGATGTACGCGGGCCGGGTGGTGGAGCGGGCCCCGGTGAAGGCCCTCTTCCGGCAGCCGGCGCACCCGTACACGGCGGGGCTGCTGCGCTCGATTCCGGCCCTCCAGGAGACGGGGGGGGCAGGGGAGCGCCCCCGGTTGAAGACGATCCCCGGCATGGTGCCGAGCCTCCGCCGGCTGCCCGGAGGCTGCCGCTTCCGGGACCGGTGCGAGCGCGCCCAGGACATCTGCGCCCGGGTGGAGCCCGCCCTGGAGCTCAAGCGCGACGGCCAGGAGGCCGCGTGCCACAACCCGGTGCCCGCGCCATGACCGAGCCCCTGTTGCAGGTGCGAGACGTGAAGACGCACTTCCCGGTACGCGGGGGGTTGCTCGGGCGCGTGCGGGGCACCGTGAAGGCGGTGGATGGGGTGGGCTTCGACGTGCGGCGCGGCGAGACGCTCGGCCTGGTGGGCGAGAGCGGCTGCGGCAAGAGCACGTTGGGGCGCACGCTGCTGCGGCTCGTGGAGCCGACGGCCGGCTCCATCCGCTTCGAGGGCCGTGAGCTGACGGGCCTGTCCCAGCGCGAGCTGCGCCCCCTGCGGCGGCGGATGCAGCTCGTCTTCCAGGATCCGTACGCCTCGCTCAACCCGCGCATGACGGTGCGGGACATCCTGGGCGAGCCCTTCGCCATCCACGGGCTGGAGCGAGGCCCCGCCCGCGAGGCGAAGGTGGCCGAGCTGCTGGATTTGATGGGCCTGCCGCGAGATGCCCTGGGCCGCTATCCGCACGAGTTCTCGGGAGGGCAGCGCCAGCGCATCGGCATCGCGCGGGCCATCGCCCTGCGGCCGGACCTCGTGGTGGCCGACGAGCCCATCAGCGCGCTCGACGTGTCCATCCAGGCGCAGATCGTCAACCTGCTGGTGGACCTGCAGCGCGAGCTGGGGCTGACGTACATCTTCATCGCGCACGACCTGAAGATCGTCGAGTACGTGTCCACGCGCGTGGCGGTGATGTACCTGGGCCGCATCGTGGAACTGGCGGACGCGGCGGACCTGTACCGGAAGCCTCGCCACCCGTACACGCAGGCGCTGCTGTCGGCGGTGCCGGTGCCGGACCCCGAGCGCAAGCGCTCGCGCATCATCCTCCAGGGGGACGTGCCGTCTCCGCTCGCGCCACCGCCCGGGTGCCCCTTCCATCCGCGCTGCCCGTACGCCATGGAGCGGTGCCGGCGCGAGACTCCGCCCCTGTATGCGCTGGGCAACGGGCACACCGCCGCGTGCTTCCTGGCGGAGGACGAGGCCCGGAAGGTCTCGGAGGGAGGGCAGGGTGTTCTGGCTCAGTCATCATCATGAGGAGGAGTACAACCGCACGTACGTGCTCGATGGCGTGCGGGTGTGCGCGCGCTGCCTGGGGACGTACCCGGTGCTGCTGGCCGTGATGGTGGCCCTCTTCAAGGCGCGAGCGCCCCTGTCGTGGGAGTGGGATGTGCCGGTGGTGCTCGGCCTCACCCTGCCGGCGCTCGTGGACTGGGCGGTGGGGCGCTTCCGTCCGAGCGGTGGCTCCAACGCCGTGCGCACCCTCACGGGTGTCCTGCTGGGTGTGGCGCTGGGCCGCTCGTTGTTCATCCACCTCCAGAGGCCCCTGCCCCAGGTACTGGTGTGGCAGGCGGCCCTGGTGGCCGTGGTCGCGCTCCCCGTTCTGCTCATGACCTACCGGGGCTCGAGCGACGGGTAGGGCCGAAGGGCCTCGTCAGCGGCTAGAGTGCACGCCCATGACGACGGGGGAGGAGGCCCCACGCACCGAGACGGTCGCGGGGGAGTTCCAGCGCAAGCTCGACGCGTGGGCGGAGCGGTTCCGTGGACGGCCCACGGAGGAACTGCGCGCGCTGTTGCTGCTGGCCCTCGAGCGGGAGCGCATCGTCGCGGTGGCGTACCGGGACGAGGTGATGCGCGAGCGCCTCGCGTCCGTGGCCATGCCCGAGGAGAGCCGCGCCCTCATGCGTCAGGCGCTCGCCTGGGCGTGGCGCGACGAGGAGATGCACGCCACCTATACGCGGGGAGTGTTGCTCCGGATCGGCTCCGTGCGCGTCCGGGTGGCCACGTGGCTCTCACACGTCGCGGGCGCGCTCGCGGGCTGGGCCGTCGCCGTCCGTCACCACACGTCGTTCTCCCGCGCGCCGATCTCCACGCTCATCGCGTCCTTCGTCATGTTCCTGGGCCGGCTGGGAGGAAAGGTGCCGAAGCCCATGCGCGACAAACTCCGGCACCTCACGCTCCGCGAGTACTGCGCGCTCCAGGTGGACGCGGAGGAGAGCGCCTCGCTCGGGTGGAAGCGGATCGCCCAGGTCGCTCCCCGGGTGCCGGAGTTGCCTCCGGATGCGGGCACGTGGTTCTCGCGCATGCACTCCGACGAGGACAAGCACGCCCGCATCTTCCGTGCGTTCATGGAGACGCTCGGAGAGGGGGACTCGGTCCTCGCGCCCACCGGCTCGCTGATCTCCGAGGTGGGCCGTGCCGACGAGCTGTTCCTGCCTCGTGCACTGCGCTCGGCTCCGCTCCGCTCTCACCCGGTGGGCCAGGGAGGACGCGTCGTCGTCCATGTGTCGCCGCCCGGGGAGTCCAAGCAGGAGGCGCTCCGCCGGACCGTGGAGGATTCCGGGCTCGTGGAGGTGGTCCGCGCCAGGGCCGAGGCGCTGGGCCGGCCGGTCTCCTCTCTCCGGGTGCTCGTGCGCGTGAGCTTCATGCTGGGCTACCACCGTGACGACTGCTCCAACATCACGGACCCGGAGCTCGTCGAGGCCCTGGCGCTGCGGCTGCGCGAGCTGGGCCTCGAGGACATCGCCGTCGCCGATGCCGGGAACCTCTACGACCGGTTCTTCGACGGGCGGAGCGTCCACGAGGTCGCGCGCTACTTCGGCTTCACCTCGCCCACGTATCGCGTCGTGGACCTCGAAGCCGAGCAGGTGCCGCACGACTACAGCCGCGGCATGGCGCAGTCGACCATCGCCCGCTCCTGGCGGGACGCGGAGCTGCGCATCGTGTTCTCCAAGGCCCGGAGCCACCCCGTGGATCTCACGCACCTCTCCCTCGCCACCATCCAGGGCGTGGGCGGCCGGTTCGACGAGTTCCTCTTCGCCGAGCGGTTCGCCAGCCGGGAGACGGCGCTGCTCATGCCGCTGCTCGACTTTCCGCCGCACTTCGCGCTCATCGACGCCTTCGAGCACGCGGCGGATGGGCTGGTCGGAATCCTCGGCTGCCGGCGGCCCCCCGCGCCTCGACGCCTCTACGCGGGCGCGGATGCGCTGGCGGTGGATCTCCTCGCGACCCGTCACCTCGGGGCAGGGGAGCCCCTCCAATCCCCTCTCCTGCGGCTGGCGTGCGACTGGTTCGGGGACCCCCGGGAGGCCACCCGGGTCCTGGGCCCGGACGAGGCCATCCCCGGGTTCCGCGCCCCCTACGAGACGGAGCTGCACGCGCTCATGGGGCTGCTCTCGATTCCCGTCTGGCAGTTCGCCAGTGGCCGGGGCGCGGCGTTCCTGCCGGCCATGGACACGCGGGCCTTTCCGCCGAAGTCCGGCCATGGCCAGGGCCCGTTCTGGCGCCTGTACCGGGCCCTGATGCGGGCGCTGGTGGGACCGTGAGCCCGCTCGGCCGCTCGCTCGCGGCGGGTGGGCCTGGAGTCCTCCTGGAGGGCCGGGCGGGCCGTGCTGCGCTGGTGACAGCGCCCACGCTCCCTGTCATTCTCGCCACTTACAGAGGGCCAAAATCGGGTAGACCCGAATCACCCTTCGCCCGTTAATCGGGCGGGAGGGGTGAGGACAGGCATAGGGCCCTGGAAACGGGGGAGTGTTGGGACCGGAGACCTCAGACGAACGGCTGATGCTCGCCTTCCGGGCGGGGGATGCTCGTGCGTTCGAGGTGCTGGTGCGCAGGCACCGGACACCGGTGTTCAACTTCATCCTCCGTTTCACCGGCCACCGTGCGCGGGCGGAAGACGTGCTTCAGGAGACGTGGCTGAAGGTGGTGCGCAGCGCCCCGGAGTACGAGGCGAAGGCGAAGTTCACCACCTGGGTCTACACGATTGCGAGGAACCTCTGCGTGGACAGCGCGCGCAAAGAGAGCTACCGGCAGGCGGCCTCGTTGGAGGCGCCCACCTCGGGTGCCGAGGGCGATGAGGGCCGGCCCCTGGGCGAGGCCCTGCCCGACGAGGGCATGAGCCCCGAGCGCGGCGCCTACAACGCCCGCGTGCGGCCCCTGCTGGAGCGCGCGCTGGCCAGCCTCCCGGAGGAGCAGCGCGAGGTGTTCATCCTGCGCGAGTACAGCGGCATCCCCTTCAAGGAGATCGCCGAGGTGACGGCGGTGTCCGAGAATACGGTGAAGAGCCGCATGCGTTATGCCCTCGAGGGCCTGCGCCGGCGCCTGGCCGAGCTCGGGGTGGATGGTGACCTGGCCGAGGACGGAAGGACGGTGGCGGGATGAAGCCCCAGGGAGCCCACGCACACGAGGATCGGCTGCTGGACTTCGCCTACGACGAGCTGCCGCCCACCGAGGCGCGGCTGGTGGAGCAGCATGTGCAGGGCTGCTCACGCTGCTCGGAGACGCTGGCGGATATCCGGGGCGTGCGCACCACGATGTCCCGGTTGCCGCTGGAGTCCGCGCCGGACGCGGGGTTGGAGTCGTTGCTCGCGTATGCGCAGCAGTCCGCGCGCCGGGCCGCCGCGGGTCCCGAGCCGGCACCTCGTTGGTGGCGCCGCCTGCTGGCCCCTGCGTTGAGCGTGGCGGCCCTGAGCGTGTTTGGCGTCGTGGTCATCCAGGTGAATCGCGAGGTGGACCTCAGCCCCTCGCTCGCCCAGCACAAGGAGGCTCCGCGGGAGAAGACGCGTGGCCGTGGCGAGCAGGCGGAGGTGGCGGACACCGCGGCGGCGCCCGCGTCGCCCGCGCCCCCTGAGATCGTGCCCACCTCCGCTCCCGTGCCCGCCGACATCGGCAAGGTGCACGCGGAGATGGACGAGGAGATGCGCGCCGCGATGCCGCCCTCCAAGGCCATGCCGAAGAAGGCTCCTTCGAAGATGGGGAGCGGGCGTGGTGCCAGCTTGGGCGACGACTGGAACCTGGGCTCGGGCAGTGCGGGGGGCTTCCCGGACAAGAAGCTCGCGCTGGAGAGCGAGGGCAAGGCGTCGAAGAGCAAGCGCGACGCGCCAGGGGGCATGGCGCTGCCTTCTGTCTCGACGGCTCAGCGTGCCGAGCCCGCCGAGGTAGCCTCCGAGGAATACGCCGCCGGTGCTCCCATGGCCGAGGCCGTGCAGTCCGCGCCGCCCGAGCCGATGCAGCCGCTCCGTGGCTCCGCCTCGCGTGCGGCCCCGGCGGCGAGCAAGAACGTCGCGGACGACGATGTGTACGAGCAGAAGGCCCCGGCACGTTCGCAGGTAGCGAGTGCCGCGCCGCCGCCACCTGCACCTGCTGCCCAGTACCAGCAGCCTGCCGTGGCTTCGGCCGGGGCGGTCGCGCGGACGGATGCACTGGAATCGAGGAAGAAGGAAGTGGCGCAGCAGTCCGCGGAGAGAGCCGCCACGCGCTATTCGCCCACGCCCGCGGAGCTGATGAAGCAGGCGGAGGTGGCCCACCGCTCGGGAGACTGGGCGCAGGAGGTGGACTTCCTGCGGGCGGCGTTGTCGGCCGGAGCCCGTGGCTCTCAGCGGTTGGAGGCGTTGTCGCGGCTGTGTGAAGCGGAGTTCGCGATGGGCCGCCAGCAGATCGCCGCGCAGGTCTGCAAGACCGTGATGGATGAGGCGCCGGGCTCGAGCGCGGCGCGCACGGCGCAGCGCCGTCTGGAGCGCGAACTGCCGTCCTCGGCGGACGAGGCAGGCATCGACGTCAAGACCACGGCTCCCATCAAGAAGTAGGCGAAACCCCGCCCACCCGCCGCACCTCACCCGCCGTATCCTCCCTCTCCCTTCGGGAGAGGGTCGGGGTGAGGGTATCCGTGCCCGTACTCATTGCCCGCGCCCCCAGCGACCGCGGGCGGCTCACGGGTTCACGGATTGGCGGCCCCGCGGAACACGAGGGCCTCACCATCGGGAGCGCGCAGAGGCCATGGCTCGCCGGTAGGCGATACCCCCACGGGATGGAGCGCATAGGCGAAGCCGCCGGGCATGACGTAGAGCAGGAGCGTGCCGGGAGGAGCATCCGAGGGCAGCGCCTCGGGCGACTCGATCTTCCGGATGCGAAAGGGCAGTGGCGCGAACGAGCGCGTGCGCACGGGAGAAGGTTCCCCCTGGGAGATCTGTTCCAGCGCGGTCTGCCAGGTGCCCACATCCTCGGAAACAGCGCCCTGGGACCGCAGGGCACCGGCGGTCCCCTCATGGAGCTTCCGGGCCACCTCGAGGATCTTCACATTCGCCGAGTCCGCGGTGCGTCCGGCCACGAGCCCGTCGCGTTGGCCCCAGAGGGTGAGCACGAGGGCGCCGAGGATGAGCAGGGACCAGGACAGCCGCACCGTGCGCCCCCGCACGTTCTGCACGAGGACGGCCACCATGCCCACCAGGGCCGCGAGCATGGGCAACAGCATGTCCAGGCGGGGAGGGGGCCCGGGGTGGAAGGGCTGGAGCTGGGTGCGGACCAGGTGAAGCAACTCGGGGGAGCCCGCCGCGAGACACATGGCGGTGAAGCCCCCGAAGACGAGCCCGTGAAGGACGCGGAGCGGGAGCGGGGCGGGCTGCCGCGCGGCGGAGGACGGCTTCACGGGAACGGCAGGTTCAGCACGAAGTAGAACGAGTCGTAATAAATCTGGTACGCGCGCAGGAAGGCGTCGATGACGTTCATCTTCTGGTCTCCGCTGCCGAAGTCGACGCTCATTGACACGATGAGGGCGAGCACGAGGATCCAGTTGACGAAGGAGTACTCCACCATGGCCTGACCGCGGCGCTGACGGCGGCGGAGCTGAGGGCGAGGCGTGTGGGTCTTCATGGTCGGTTGTCCTCCGTACCCCAATCGGTAGCAGACTGTGACACGGGTTGGAAGTGGGGTGGTAGGTGGCTGGCCGGTTCCAGGGTGATCTTCTTGTCACCGGGGGCGGGGGGAACCAGGCGGGGCCGGGCGTCCACGCCATGGTCGCGCACCTCCATCGAGTAGCGGATGGGAGGGAACTCGAGCTTCGCCAGGCGAAGGATGGGGATCTCCCGGCTGACCCAGTAGCGCTCGAGGACGAGCTGGCGGTGGCGGACCTCCAGAGGCTCGGCGGTGACCGTGCCTGCGAACGTCATGAGGCGGGTGGGCGGGCCCCGGCGCACGGTCGAGCCCTCTCCCACGGCCAGGCGCGCCGAGGGGGGCGGAAGGGCGGGGCGGGGCGGCGGCTTCCCGGGCGAGCCGAGGAAGAAGGGCAGGGCGGCGGTGTCCACCTCCTGGAGCTTCTCGAAGCCCTGGGTGACGAACAGCCGGGAGACGCCCTCGGTGCGCAGCCCCGTGTCGCGGGCCACCAGCAGGAGGAACTGCGCCAGCGGAGCCTTCATCGCCGGGTGCTGGCCGAGCTCCAGTTCCACCCACACCGCGTCGCGGCCCTGGGCGTCCTTCTGCTCGGCGACGACGGCCAGACGGAGGAAGCCCAACTGGGGGCCTCCCTCCATCTGGTACGTCACCCACTCGCCGACGCGTGCGTCCAGCCGCTCGGGAATGGCCTCGAAGAGCATCCCGCGCGACACCTCCATCGGAGCGGCGCCCAGCAGCACCAGGGATAGGGCACAGAGGAGCGTGCTCATGGTGTCCCCTCGCGAGCCTGACGCACGGCCTCGGCGTTGGACATGCCATCGGGCCGGTCCGTCCCCACCCAGCTCTGCGAGATGGCCACCCGCGAGGGCGCCAGCTCCACCAGGGTGGTGAGCAGCTGCCCGGCTCCGCGTGCGGACTCGAGGACGAAGGTGCGCTGTCCATCCAACCTGCCCCCGGACTCGCGCACGGGCGTGTAGCCCTCGGCGGTGAGCCGGGCGGTGAGCTCCTGGCGCACGGCGTCGAGTCCGCGCTCCACCACCTGGGTGCGGTGCCTCGAGCCACCCGCAGCATCGCGCGAGCCCACGTCCGCGCTGAAGAGCGCGCCCTCCACCGGGATGAAGGGACTGGCGCGGGTGCTCGTGGGCTTCTCGTACCACCACAGGTCCTTGAGCACGGTGAAGCCCACCGTCTTCCCCAGGTGGGTGCGCAGCACCACGGCCCGTTGGAGTCCCTCGCGCGTGAAGAAGGCCGACACCACGGCCTCTCGTTGCAGGTCTCCATTCACGACGACGGGGTAGCCCTGTTTCGTCCAGAAGCCGTGGAAGTACCTCGCCACCTTCACCAACGAGTCCGCCGTGGTGAAGTACGCGATGCGGTGGGGCTGGCCGCCGATGAGCAGGTCCTCGCCGATCCGCGTGTGCACGGTGCCGGGGTAGACCGCGAGCTCCTGCTCCGCCCACGACGGAGCGGCCCACAGCAGCAGGAGAAGGGGGAGGGCACTCACTCGCATGGGATCTTCCGTTCGTTCGAGTCGGTGGACGTACTGGGGTCGAGGCCGGGCATGGAGGGCGTATCCGCCTGGGCGTTCTTGCAGCCCATGAAGTGGGGGCCGCGGGCCATGAACATCTTCCGGTAGAGGGACTGGTCGTAGGCCTGTGTGTCGCGGAACGGAGCGGTGTCGAAGCAGCGCTGGGCCGGGTCATCCAGACCGGGGTAGGCGTTGACGTTGTTGAGCCCCATCGGGGCGCCGTGCTTGCTCTTGTTGCAGCCGCGGCCGCTCTCTCCGGGCACGTAGTTGTGGGACACCACGAAGGGGCCCTGGAAGTCGGGAAGGAGGAAGCGGGCCACCGCGCCGAGCCGGTCCAGCTCCACCTGGTCCAGGTAGCTGCCCACCCCCAGGAACTTCATCCGGTCCACCTGCTGGTGGAGGCCATGCCGCGAGCCGTCGCCACGCACCCCCGCCCGCTGGGGCTTCATCAGCGCATCCCCACCATCGGGCAGGTGCCAGCCAGTGGCGATGAGGGTGTAGCGCTCCTTCACCGGCAGGCGGCTCAGGTCCCGTCCGCCCCAGTTGTCCACGTCGAAGAAACCGTGCTGCTCCTTCTGCAGATAGAACCGGGGCAGCACGTGGCTGGAGAGCGTGCTGGTGGTCTCCACCTCCACCTGTCCCCGGGTGTTGAAGCGGAAGTGCCCGAGCAGTTCGCCCATCGTCCTGCCCATCGCGGCGGCGGCCTCGGGGCCCTTGCCGCCAGCAATCCCAGGAAAGACGCGGCTCAGATCGACCCCCGAGACGCTCTGGTTGCGCATGCTCACCTGCACCGGAGCGGCGCGCAGCATCGTGCCGAACCGCCCCTCGGGCTCGATGGAGTCCAGGTCCGCGTAGCGCTCGGCGGCCTCCTTCACCGTGGCCTTCATGGCGAGGCCGAAGGCCTTGTCGTGGTCCGCGGTGGCGTAGTCGCTCAGGGTGTAGCTTGTCATCTCCCAGGCGACATACCGGCTGGCCTCCTGGAGCTTGAGCCGGGCCCGGATGACCTCGCTCAGGAAGACGCTGAACATCACCAGGGAGACGAGCAGCGGCACCACGAGTGCGAGCTCGACGGTGGCGGCCCCTCGCCGGACGGACTTCAACTGTTGACGGACGTGTTTCATGGCGGGGCCTCAGTGGGTGATGAACCGCGCGGGTGAGTCCTTCAGGTCGCCGGGCAATGCGTCCGCCAGCTCTTCCACGAGCGGCAGCGAGTCCTTGCCCTGCCAGACCGCCGCCAGACGGGGCCGCCAGTACGGGTTGAAGAAGTTGGGTTGCTCGGTCCAGTTCCCGGGCCGGTGGTAGTACGTCTGGCCGCGGGAGATGACGCTCATCCCCGGCGAGCCTCCGAGCCCCACCGTCTTGCGGCCGTTCCTCAAATCCAGCGTCTCGGGAGACGTGCCGAAGGAGAAGGTGAGCTTCCCCTGGGCGTTGAGCTGGCCCGGGGTGTGGCGGAACGCATCCGCGCTCTTGGTGAGGAGCACCCAGGTGGAGGGCTGGTTGAAGTCATCCCGGCGCCCCGCCATGGCCGCGATGCTCGGTGTGTCGTCGAGGCCCTCCGCGCAGTCCTTCGCGTAGTCCCCCGGCTCGAAGTGGGGGAAGGGCACGAGCCCCGGCCAGGGGTGGTTGTGGTCCTTCGGGTCGATGCGGACGTTGGCCACGTACACGGACATCTCGAAGAAGCACGCGCCCTGGACACTCGCGAGGCACGTCCTGGACTCGTAGAGGCCCACGTTCCGGTCCTCCTGCTTCGAGGCCTCTCCCGGGAACACCACGCGCCAGTGGATGCCGTTCTCGCGCAGGTCCGTGCCGCTCATGGCCCACACACTCGTCTTCAGGGTGTCGTTCTTGTCCTCGCGCGGGTCTCCCCAGCAGTCGCGCCAGGTCCGCGTGTCACCGGGGCCCGGCTGTTTGGGGCAGCGGAAGGGATTCAGGAGCCGGGTGCCCCCGAGGTTGAGGGAAGCCGGCCCCGGCAACTTGATGAAGTAGGGGTCGTCCGCGCCGAGCACATCGCCCTGGGCGAGCATTCCCATGGGCAGGTGGGGCAGGTCCTTCGACTCGCGGATCTTGTTGCCGCCCCTGGCGCTCCTGCCGTTCCCCTCGCCGAGCCGGTAGGTGAGGAAGCGCGTCTGGCCCCATTTGGGGATGCCATCGAGCACGCTCTCCAGCGGCGCGAGCCACCGGGGGATGGGCATGAGGCCGCCCCATTTCCGGTCGGTGACGAGGGACTCGGGACACTCACCGTCCTTCGCATCGCAGGCGAAGCGCGTGGCGTTGGTGATGCCCGCCATCACCCGTTTGGCCCGGGCGGTCTTGTCGGTCTCGTTGCGCCGCGTGGGATCCAGCGGCTCGAAGGGATTGACCGGACTGAAGGGCGTCCCGTTGGCCGCCTTGTCGTGCGCGCGGCTGTAGAGGCACTGGTTGATGAGTCCCGCGAGCGTCTGGGGGACGAGCGGGTCCACCTCGGGATCGTTCGCCTCGATGATGGCCTGGGACGTGCCCATCACGTACGTGGAGGTGGCGAGCATCACCGCCGTGGCCGTGCCCGCCATCACCGCGTTGAGCATCCGGTGCCCGGGAATCACCACCCGGCCGATCACCCGGTCGAGGGGCTCCATCACGGGCTTCATGAGGAGCAACATCCCCCGCAGTACCGTGAAGACCAGGTCCAGCCCCCGCATGATGGCGTGGATGGAGGGGAGGGTGTCGAGCAGGGTGCAGACGCTCACCCAGAAGAGTCCGTCGCGGCTGTCCTGGGGGAAGCACGGGCCGATGGTGCGCATGAACCCGTAGAGGTCCGTCAGGAAGGCCTGGACGGAGAACACGAACGAGTCCAGCGACTGCCACATCATCGCCGACACGTAGTGGGACACCTGCGTGCGGTTGGTGAACGCGTAGAAGTTGAACGCGCGGGCTTCCATGGCCGCGGTGGACCAGGCCGCCGCGTCCGCGGTGTTCTGCAGGCGGATCCGCTCGTGCACCCCCTGCCCGAGGTTCACCGTGGTGATGAGGGCGATGCTCAGCACGAGCATCAGCAGACACGCGAGGACGAGCGCCTGGCCTTCCTGCCGCTCGAAGCTCCGCCGGAGAGCGCGGGTCATCATGGCGTCACTGCCCCCCCGTCCGGGTTCGGGTGCATCAGCCACTTGGAATGGAAGTTCGACTGCATCCGCAGGCTGTAGGTGGCCGTCAGCGGGAGGAAGTAGCGCCTGTCCGCGGCCAGTCCCCGCAGCACACCCAACTCCCGCCGGTGGAGCGTGGCGTATCCCCGCTGGTGGCTCGGCCCCGCGCCCGCGTTGGCCGCCCACCACGCGGTGAAGACGAGCTGGTTGGCGAAGGGCACTCGCAGCTCGTACCAGTAGCGCACCCGCACGCTCAGCACGGTGGCCTCGCGGTAGACCTCCTCGGCGAGGCCCTCCGGCCCGTCGAACTCCAGCTCGCCCCGTTTCGGCGAGAACCCGGACGGGCTCACCGTATCCACGCGCACCAGGCCGGACAGGGGAGCGCCATTCACCGAGTCCGGCACCCCCGTGTCCCGCGTGGGCCACGGCAGCCGCCGCAGCATCTCGTCCAGGAGCCGCGCCCGCGTCCACGTCCTGGCCAGCTCCGGCGGCGCGTCCGTGCGGCCCAGCGTGGGCAGCACCGCCACCAGGGCCGCGTCCCGCATCCGCTCGGCGTTGCCGTTCCACACGATGCCGGAGCGCGCCGCGCAGTACGCCGCGTACTCCGTCATCAGCTTCGCCTGCTGCATCTGCGTCAGCTGCAGCAGGCCCAGGCCCAGGAAGACCATCAGCGGCAGCACCAGCGCCGACTCGACCGCGGCCTGGCCCGACTGTCCGTCTCGGGAGAGGTGTTCACTCATGGACGCCGCCCTGGAGCGACATCCGTGCCACAGCCCTGTCACTCGGGCGGGTGTTCCACCGGGGGTCTCAGAGGGAAGACCCCCCCTCCACGAGGGGGACGGGGACCCGCCAGATCGGAACAAACCGGCAGCCGAGGGTTCGTGACTTTGACACTTTGCGTGGTGGGTGGATAACATCCCACCCGCTGGTGCCCCGGGCCCCCGCTTTGCAAAGCAGCCGCGCCACCTACGAGTTCCGCCCCCCCGGGCGCTCCCCGCTTTGGAGGTCTCCGAGACATGCTGAAGGGTAAGACACCGCTCCTCATCGCGCTGGGCCTCGGCCTGCTGGCCGGCATCATCGCGTGGTCCGCCATCAAGAAGAAGGAATCGGATGTGCGCCGTGGTTGGAACCTGGTGCCAGTCGTCGTGGCCTCAGCGGACATCCCCGAGGGCACCGTCATCACCTTCGACATGATCAACCAGCGCTCGGTCCCCGAGCAGTTCGTCACCTCCTCCGTGGTGAAGCCGGACTCGGCCACCTACGTGGTGGGCCAGAAGGTGCTCGTGGCGCTGCAGCAGGGTGACCCCCTCCTGTGGAGCCAGTTCGAGACCACCAAGGCCGCCGAGCGCCTGTCCACCAAGGTGCAGAAGAAGGTCCGCGCCATCACCATCGACTCCAAGCCCACCACGTCCGTGGGTGGCTGGGTGCGCCCCAACGATCACGTGGACGTGATCGGCACCTTCCGCGATCCCCAGACGGACGAGAACGTGGCCGTGACGCTGCTGCAGAACGTCATCGTGCTCGCCACCGGCAAGGTCACCGGTACCACCAACGTCAACCTCATCCCCGAGCACCAGCGCGAGTACCAGAACATCACGCTGATGGTGATCCCCGAGGAGGCCGAAATCCTCACGCTGGCCAGCGAGCTGGGCAACCTCACGCTCTCGCTGCGCAACGAGGAGGACGTGGACATGATCGAGGAGCGCGGCCGCGCCACCATCAGCACGCTGCTCTCCGGTGAGCGCACCCGCGTGCTCGAGCAGAAGCGCCGCGAGATCATCCAGATCATCAAGGGCGGCAGCTCCGAGAAGAGCGCGGTCGGCTCCTCGGGTACTCCGTAGTCTCTGCGTCCGTGCGTTCCCCTTCCCCCCGAAGCTGAAGGAAGTCCCCGCGCATGCTGGCCGGAATCGTCCTACTCCTCGTCACCGGGTCGGTCTTCTTCTTCAGCCTGGTGATCTTCACCGTCCTGGCGAAGGCCTATGAGCAGTACCAGGAGCGGTACGTCGTCAAGTCGATGAACGACTTGAGCGACATGTTCCTCTTCATCGATGCCCGTCAGCTGCTGGTGCTCAACATCGCCAGCATGTGCCTGTTGGGCATCATGACGTACATCATCTTCAACCCCATCCTGTGCGTGGTGGCCACCATCTTCGGCTTCTTCCTGCCGATCATCCTGGTGAAGCACTACCGCAAGCGGCGCATCAAGAAGTTCAACGTGCAGCTGGTGGATGCGCTGCAGGCCATGGCCAACGCCTTCAAGGCGGGTCTCACGTTCCCGCAGGCCATCGAGCACGTGGCGCGCGAGGCCCAGCCGCCCCTGGCCCAGGAGTTCGGGCTCTTCGTGAAGGAAGTGAAGCTGGGTGTGCCGCTGGAGGAGGCCCTCATCAACATGGGCCGGCGCGTGGGCAGTGACGACCTGGAGCTCGTCGTGGTCGCCACCAACATCGCGCGCCAGCTCGGCGGCAACATGGCGGAGATGTTCGAGACCATCTCGAGCGTCATCCGCGAGCGCTTCCGGCTCGAGGGCAAGATCGACGCCCTCACCGCCCAGGGCAAGCTGCAGGGCTGGGTGGTGGCGGCCATGCCGGCCATCCTCGGCCTCGTCCTCAACTACATGCGTCCGGACCTGATGGAGCCGATGATGGACCACTGGTTCGGTTACATCCTCGTGACGGTCATCGCCATCATGGAAGTGCTGGGCGTGATCATCATCCGGCGCATCGTCAACATCGATATCTAAGGAGTGGCCGTGAGCGACATCCTCACCAATACGTTGATGGGGGGCGCTGCGCTGATGTTCGCGACGTCGGCGGGCTTCCTCGGATTCGGCGTCTACCAGAACTACTTCTCGCAGTTCCTCTCCGAGGTGCGGGATGACTCGGCGGGTGGTGTCGCGGGCCTCGGCTCGGTCACCATCCGCAAGCTGGGCGCGCTCAACCGGCGGCTGATGTGGCCGGGCTATGAGAACAAGATGCGCAAGAAGCTCACCAAGGCCGGTGAGCCCAACGCGCTCAAGCCCGAAGACATCATGGCGATGCAGGAGATCAGCGCCGTGCTGGGCCTGGTGGCGGGCCTCATCCTGATCAACGCGGTCAACGAGAACCTGGCCTGGTCGCTCGCCTTCGCGCTGTTCGGCCTGTACTACCCGCTCATCTGGGTGAATGATCAGGTGAAGAAGCGTCACCTGCAGATCTCCCGGGCGCTGCCCTACAGCCTGGACCTGCTGACGCTGTCGGTGGAAGCCGGTCTGGACTTCACCGGCGCGCTGGCCAAGGTGGTGGAGAAGGGCAAGGCGGGCCCGCTGCGCGAGGAGCTGCAGATCGTCCTCAAGCAGCTGAAGATGGGCAAGACGCGCGAGGAGGCCCTCAAGGCGATGATCGCCCGGGTGGACCTGCCGGCGCTCACCACCTTCGTCACCGCGCTCGTCCAGGCGGACAAGATGGGCACCAGCCTCGGCAAGGTGCTGCGCATCCAGTCCACCCAGCTGCGCATCGACCGCACCCAGCGCGCCGAGAAGCTGGCCGGCGAGGCGCCGGTGAAGATGCTCTTCCCGCTCATCGCCTGCATCTTCCCCACGGTGTTCATGGTCCTCTTCGGGCCCATCGTGTTCCAGTTCATGTTCGGAGACGTCGGGGGATAGGGCCCTGGGCTTCCAGCTCACCATCGCCAAGGGTCTGCAAGCGGGGAAGGAGCTTCTCTTCGAGCAGGCCGAGATCCACATCGGCCGCACCACGGAGAACGACGTGGTGCTTCAGGACGCCGGTGTGTCGCGCAAGCACGTGCGCGTCTCGGATCGGCTCGGGCGCTTCTACGTGCAGGACCTGGGCAGCGCCAACGGCACGTTGATCAACGACGCGCCCATCTCCGGTGAGCGGGAGCTGCGCAACGGCGATCGCATCTCCCTGGGGCCGGTGGAGTTCGTCTTCAAGGAGGTCGTCAGCGCGGACGACGCCACCCGGCCCTTCACGCCGGTGGAGGAGGAGGAGGACGAGGCCACCCGGCTCATCCGCCGCAACCAGGCCGCGTCCGCGGGGCCGTCCACCCAGCCCGCTTCCTTTCTTCCCACGCCGCGTCTCGATCCGGCGTCCTCGGCGCCGCCCGTCCTGGCTCCCGCGTCGGGGCCTCTGGCGGTGGCCCGCTCGGAGACCCTGGCGGAATCGCTGGCGGTGGAGCCCCCCACCTCGGCCCCGCTGTCCCGTGCGGCACCCGAGCGGGCGGCCGTTCCCACCGCCCCCGCGCGCCCCTCGGCTGGAGCCGATGGCCTGTCCGCCGCCGACAAGGCCCGGCGCCGCCGCGAGCTGAGCGAGACCCTGGGAGGCCAGCTCACCCTGTGGTGGCTCGGGCTGTCCCGCGGGGGCAAGCTCGTCCTGTCCACCGTGGTGCTCCTGCTGCTGGCCGGCGTGGTGGGCGGGCTCGCCATCGTCTTCAAGCCCGACCTGGAAGGGCTGTCCCGGGGTCCGGAGCCCACGTCCCTCGGCCTCCAGACCGTGACGGACTCGTTCGGCCTGGGCGAGGGCGTGACGTGGGAGCAGCCGGACATGAAGCTCTTCGACTTCGAGTTCGTGTCGCCCACACGCGCGGTCGCGGTCCTGCGCTACCAGGCCAGCGGCATCTCCAAGGACGAGGTCACCCTCAGCGTCAACGCGACGCCGCTGGGCTCGCTGCCTCCGGACATGGTCACCGCCACCGAGCGGGAGCTCCAGCAGATCATCTCGCCCTCGGTGCTCAAGCGGAACGCGCACAACCAGTTGGTCTTCGACAACGTCCGCAACCCCCCGGGCCGTGACAGCTGGCGGGTGTGGAACCTGCGCCTGGAGATCATCCCCGTCCCGGACCTGCGCCCCGAGGAGCTGCTGGAGACGGCGCGCAGCTACGTGACCCGGGCTCGTGACTTCTACGAGCGCAAGGACGTCGGCGCGGAGAACCTCTCGCTGGCCTGGGAGAACTACCGCTCGGCGTGGATCACCCTGGAGGCCCTGGACGAGAAGCCCGAGCTGTACGAGGACGTCCGGCACATGATGGGCCAGGTGGCGGTGGACCTGGACCAGAAGTGTGGCCAGCTGATGCTGGAATTCCAACGGCACATCCAGTTCAAGGACAAGAAGCGGGCCCGGCGGGTGCTCGAAGAGATCACCCGGCGCTTCCCTACACCGGCGCATCGCTGCCACAATCTGGCGCTCGAAAAAGCCAACGAGCATGGGCTGTGAGGCCCGTGTCCGTGCACCCAACGAAGTGGTGACTTTCCATGTCGAACGGTTCTCCCCCCGCACGCCGTCGGCCCACGACGGGCTCCCCCTCGGGTGGCACTCCCTCGGGTGGCTCCACCAGTCAGCGCCCCCCGGCGCGCAGGACCGCGACCGGCACGGCTCAGGCCCCCGCCGTGCGCGAGCCGTCTCTGCCGGTGATGGGCACCAGGCTGGTGTGCTCGGCGGGCCCGTGCTCCGGTAACGAGTTCGCCCTGGAAGAGGGCGAGTATGTCATCGGCCGTGCCAACGACAACCCCATCTGCATCCCGGACACCTCGGTGTCGCGCAAGCACGTGCTCATCCGCCGCGTGGGCGGGGGCTGGGAGGTGAGCGACCTGGGCTCCGGCAACGGCACGCTCCTCAACGGGGAGCCGCTCACCAGCGAGATGCCGCTGGCCCATGGCGACACCCTCACGCTCGGCGACACGGAGCTGACGTTCAACGACAACTCCAACGCCACGATGATGATGCCGATGCCCTCGGCGCCTCCGCCACGGCCGGGCCGCGGCAGCGCCCGCTCCCCGGCTCCCGCCGCCGCTCCCGCCGAGGACGCCGGAGGGGAGGAGGGTGGGGCTCTCGCCGGGGTTCCGCGCCGTCCGCCGCCCCGGCCCGAGGGGCGCGTGCGCAGCACCCGGGGCCGTGCCGCGGCGACGCCGGCGGATCCCAACGCGCAGAAGCGCAAGAAGCGCCTGCTCATCCTCACCGCCGCCGTCTTCGTGATGCTGGTGGGCCTGCTGGCCGTCATGAAGGTGCAGCAGCAGCGCGAGGCCGAGGTCGCGGCCCGCAACGAGCAACTCGCCCAGGAGCGGCGCGCGGCGATGGACGCGCTCTTCCAGGACGCCAAGAACCTCATCCGCGACGGCAAGTGGGCGGATGCCAAGGCGAAGCTGCTGGAGCTCCAGGAGCTGGAGCCCAACTACGTGCAGCTGCCGGACTACCTGGCGCGCGTGGAGAAGGAGATCCCCAACCAGGAGGCGATCGACACGGCCAAGGCGGCGCTGGAGAAGGATCAGCTCGGCCCGGCGGCCACGGCGCTGGCCAAGGTGAGCAAGGACACCCAGCTCTTCGAGGCGGTGCGCCAGCTGCACACCACCCTGAAGGACAAGGCCGACAAGCGCGTGCGTGACGCGCTGGCCCTGTTCGAGCAGAAGCAGCTGGATCCGTCCAAGGCCATGGTCGACGACGTGCTCGTGGCCTTCCCGGAGCACCGCGACGCCAAGGTGGTCAGCGAGCAGGTGGAGCGCGCCATCGCCATCCGCGACGCGCCTCCTCCGCCTCCCACCGTCAAGGAGGCGCCCAAGCCCTGGGACCAGGCCGTGGATCGCTTCCGCGATGGTGACCTCAATGGCGCCGTGGCCATGGCCAACGCCTGCGCCGCCAAGAGCCCGCAGTGCAAGACGCTGATGGCGCAGATGGCGGACTTCGGCAACCTCTACAAGAAGCTGGAGGACCTGGACGCCAAGGGCCTGGCGCGCCTGCTGGATCTGGACAAGAAGATCACCAAGGGCCAGGGCAGCAAGCTGTCGCGCAACGCGGGCACGCGCGCGGCCAACATCTTCTTCAAGAGCGCCTCGGCCGCGAAGGCGTCCGGCCAGTACGGCCGCGCCATGGATAACGCCCAGCGCGCCCTCCAGGCCGACCCCAGCCATGCCGGCGCCAACAACATCGTCGCCGAGCTGCGCGCCAAGGCGAAGGATCTCTACCTGCAGGCCTACGCCCTCAAGGACACCAATCCCGAGGACGCCGTGCCCAAGTTCCGCGAGGTCATGGCCATGACCCCGTCGGAAGACGAGACGCACCAGAAGGCCAAGAGCTGGGTCGAGAAGCTCAAGTGACCAGGAAACGGCGAAGCACCGGAGAGACCCCGCCGGAGGCCTCCGACGGACAGAGGGATCTCTTCGGCGGCTCGTTGGGTGCGGCTCCCAAGCGCACGGTGGCGGCGGCTCCCAAGCCTCCCCCCGAGCCTCCTTCTCCTCCCCCCGCGCCTCCGCCTCCCTCGGAGCTGGCGGACGTGTCGGCGGCACTGCCGTCGCTGCCCGGAGCGCCGCCCTCGCGGACGCCCCCGGCGCGCACGGTGCTCACCGTGGGCGAGCTCACCCAGCAGCTCAAGGTGACGATCGAATCGCGCTTCCCGCGCGTGCTGGTGCGCGGCGAGGTGTCCGGCTTCCGGGGCCCCAACGCCCGTGGCCACCTGTACTTCTCCCTCAAGGACGCGGAGGCGTCGCTCGAGGTGAAGATGTGGGCCTCGCAGGCGGCGCGGCTGCGCTTCGCCCTGCGCGACGGGCTGGCCGTGGTGGCCGAGGGCAGCGTGGACGTGTACGCGCCCGCCGGCCGCTACAGCCTCATCGCCCAGAAGCTGGAGCCGGAAGGGGAGGGCGCCCTCGCGCTCGCCTTCGAGCAGCTCAAGGCGCGGCTGGCGGCCGAGGGCCTCATCGGCGACAACCGCATCCGCCCGCCCCGGGAGCTGCCCTTCCTGCCCCGGCGCATCGGCGTGGTGACGAGCCGCACCGGCGCGGCGCTGCAGGACTTCCTGCGCGTGCTGCACTCGCGCAACCCCCGCCTGTCCGTGCTGCTGTGCGACGCGCGCGTGCAGGGCGAGGGCTCGTCCGAGGAGGTGGCCCGCGGCATCGAGCGCCTGTCCCGCACGGACGTGGACGTCATCGTCGTCACGCGCGGCGGCGGCTCGAAGGAGGACCTCTGGACGTTCAACGAGGAGCGGGTGGCGCGCGCCATCTTCGCCTCGCCGGTGCCGGTGGTGTCCGCCATCGGCCATGAGATCGACTTCACCATCTCCGACTTCGTGGCGGACTGGCGCGCGCCCACGCCCAGCGCGGCGGCGGAGCGGCTCGCCCCGGTGTTGCAGGATCTGGAGTACGCGCTGGCCACGCAGTCGGTGCGGCTGCGCAAGGCGGCCGAGCGCCGGGTGCTGGAGCTGCGCGAGCGGATGGGCGCCCTGCGCGGACGGGTGGTGGACCCGAGGCGGCGGCTGTCCACGGAGCGGCTGCGGCTGGCGGACGCCGAGGACGCGATGACGCGGGTGCTGCGCCAGGTGCTGCGCGAGCGGCGCGAGGAGCTCCGGGCGCACACCGAGCACCTGCAACGCCAACGTCCCCAGGCCCGGCTCGCCGAGCAGCGGGCGCGGCTGGTGCAGCTGTCCGCGCGGTTGAAGGCCGCGGTGCGGGCGGACGTGGCGGCGCGGCGGGCGAGGGCGGCCCAGGCCCGGCTGGTGCTGGAGCGCAGCTCGCCCCTGGCCCGGGTGGCGGAGCTGCGCGCCCGGCTGGCGGACCGCAAGGCCCGCCTGGTCGCCCTGGAGAAGGACACCCTGGCGTCGGCACAGCGGCACTTCCAGCGGCTAGAAGGCCGGCTGGATGCCATGAGCCCCCTGAAGGTCATGTCCCGGGGTTACTCGGTGACCTTCCGCACGCGGGACGGGGGCGTGGTGCGTTCCATCTCGGACGTTCAGCCCGGCGAGACGCTCGGCATCAAGTTCGCCAACAACGGGGCGAAGACACTCCAGGGGTGCGAGGAGATTGAGGCCACCGTCACCGCGGTGAAGGGTCCGGTGGATTGCTGACGTCCGGGTGCACGTGCCGCTGGCACCCGGGTGGGGGCCTCCTCTAGAGTCCACTGCTCTTTTTCGAGGTGGACGGAAGTGGCGAAGGACAGCAAGGGCAAGGCGGCGGAAGAGGTCCCCGAGCAGTACGGGGAGGTGGTGCAACGGCTCGAGGACGTGGTGGCGCGCCTGGAGGGCGGCACGCTGACGCTCGAGGAGTCGCTCAAGTCCTTCGAGGACGGCATCAAGCTGGTGCGCCGGGGCGAGCAGCTGCTCAACGCGGCGGAGAAGCGCATCGAGGAGCTGTTGAACGAGGACGGACGGGACGCGGTGGTTCCCCTGCAGGCGGGCGTGAAGCCCCCGGCACTGCCCTCCACTCCGGCACCCGCCCCGTCCCGGGGCAGCTCGGGGGCCGCCCGGTCGGCGCCGCCTCCCGAGGATGACGTGCCGTTCTAGGCCCCCGGCTGTAGAGCTATCGGTACGCCATGCCCAAGCCCAAGGTCACCATTGTCGACGACGACCGCGATACGCGGGAGTTGCTCTCGTTCGCCCTCGAATCGGAGGGCTTCGAGGTCAACGCGGCGGCCAACGGGCTGCGGCTGATCGCCTCCCTGCAGCTCAAGCGGCCGGACATCATCCTCATGGACGTGAACATGTCCTGGATCGATGGCTTCGAGCTGTGCAAGGCCGTGAAGAAGAACGAGCAGTTCCGGGACATCCCCGTCATCTTCATCAGTGGGCGCGGGGAGCCCGAGGACCGGAGGCGCGGGCGGGAGGCCGGCGCCGCGGACTATTTCGTGAAGCCCCTGGATCTCAACGCGCTCATCCAGCGGTTGCGTGAGCTCATTCCTCCGCCCGCTTCCGAGGTGCCCTGATATGTCGTCCTTCGATCTGGATTCCTACCTGCAGACCCAGGTGGAGCGGGTGGAGAACCTGCTGCGCTCGCGCTCGGACGAGCTGGGCGTGAACGTGCCACCGCGCCTGCACGAGTCCATGCGCTACTCGCTGCTGGCCGGAGGCAAGCGGCTGCGGCCGGTGCTGTGCCTGGCCTTCGCCGAGGCGGTGCTGAAGCAGAGCAACGTGCCGCGCATGGTGGAGGACTGCGCGTGCGCGCTCGAGTTCATCCACACCTACTCGCTGGTGCACGACGATCTGCCGTCCATGGACAACGACGACATGCGCCGGGGCCGGCCCACCAACCACAAGGTGTACGGCGAGGCCATGGCCATCCTGGCCGGTGACTCGCTGCTCACGGACGCCTTCGCCCTGGTGGCGGGCGGCCCCGAGCCGGTGCGCGGCGTGCTGTGCCGGGAGCTGGCCGTGGCCTCGGGCTCGTCGGGCATGGTGGGCGGGCAGGTGCTGGACATCGCCGAGGACCGGCCGGCCCACATCGACTACCTCACGCGGATGCACCGGCTGAAGACGGGCGCCCTCATCCGCGCCGCGTGCCGCATGGGCGTGCTCGCCGCCGGTGGGGACGCGGACGCGCTGGCCCGCGCGGATACGTATGGGGACTCGGTGGGACTCGCGTTCCAGATCGCCGATGACGTGCTGGACGTCACGGGGGATGCGTCCTCCATGGGCAAGCCGGTGGGCGCGGACGCGGCCGCCGGACGCTTCACCTTCCCGGCGGTGCTGGGGCTGGAGGAGTCCAAGCAGCTCGCGGCGCGCAAGGTGGCCGAGGCCATCGCCGCCGTGAAGACGCTGGAGCCGCACGATGGCCCGCTGGCGGCGCTCGCGCGCTACTCGGTGGAGCGACGCTCGTGATGGAGCGGCTCCTGCCGCGAATCCAATCTCCCGGGGATGTCCGCGCGCTCCCCGAGTCCGAGCTGCCTCGCCTGTGCGAGGAGCTGCGCGAGGACATCATCTCCCTGTGTGGCCGCGTGGGTGGCCACCTGGGCGCCTCGCTCGGCGCGGTGGAGCTGATTGTTTCCCTGCACCGCGTCTTCCACTCGCCCCAGGACGCGCTCGTCTTCGACGTGGGCCACCAGGCCTACGCGCACAAGCTGCTGACGGGCCGGCGCGAGCGCATGGGCACCCTGCGCCAGGCCGGTGGGATTGCTCCCTTCCTGGACCCTCGAGAGAGCCACCACGACGTGCTGGCCGCGGGCCATGCGAGCACCGCCGTGTCCGCGGCGCTGGGGATGCTCGAGGGCAAGAAGCTGCGGGGACAGCCCGGGCACGTGGTGGCGGTGGTGGGGGACGGGGCGCTCACCGGTGGGCTGACCTTCGAGGGCCTCAACAACACTGGGGGCACGCACCTGCCGCTGGTGGTGGTGCTCAACGACAACCAGATGTCCATCTCCGCCAACGTGGGCGCCATTCCCGCGTTGCTGCGGACGCGCGAGGCCCGGGGCTTCTTCGAGGGACTGGGCTTCACCTACCTGGGGCCGGTGGACGGGCATGACCTCGGGGCGCTCACGCATGCGCTGCGCGAGGCCCGTGCGTCCACGCGCCCGGTGGTGGTGCACGCGATGACGCAGAAGGGCAGGGGCTTTCCCCCGGCCGAGGCGGACACGCAGACGCGCGGCCACGCCATGGGGCCCTACGAGTGGCGGGATGGGAAGCTGGTGCGCTCGCGCGGCGGCCAGCGCACCTTCAGCGAGGCCTTCGCCTCGGCGTTGGAAGAGGTCATGGCGCGGGACGCGCGCGTGGTGGCGGTGACGCCGGCCATGCTGGAGGGTTCGGCGCTGGTGGAGCTCAAGCGGCGTTACCCCGAGCGTGTCTTCGACGTGGGCATCGCCGAGCAGCACGCCGTCACCTTCTGCGCGGGACTGGCCGTCACGGGGCTGAGGCCCGTGTGCGCCATCTACTCGACGTTCCTGCAGCGCGCGTACGATCAGGTCATCCACGACGTATGCCTGCCGGGCCTGCCCGTGGTGTTCGCCGTGGACCGGGCCGGGCTGGTGGGCGCGGATGGCGCCACGCACCAGGGCACCTATGACGTGGCCTCGCTGCGGCCCATTCCCGGCCTCACGATGATGGCGCCGGTGACGGGCGAGGACGTGACGGCGATGCTCGCCACCGCGCTCGCGCTGCCCGGGCCCTCGTTGATGCGCTTCCCCCGGGGCACGCTGCCGGCGCTGCCTTCGGAGCCGCAGCCGGGCACGGGCTTGGTGAGTGGAGCGCGGTGGTTGAAGCGGGCGGCACGGGCGCGGGTGGCGTTCATCACGCTCGGGCCGCTGGGCGTATCCGCGCTGGAGGCCGCTGCTTCGGAGCCGGGTTGGAGCGTGCTGGATGCGCGCTTCGTCACCCCGCTCGACGAGTCGGCGGTGCTGGAAGCGGCCGCATGCGGGCGCGTGGTGGTGGTGGAGGAGGGGACGACGCACGGTGGGTTGGGCAGCGCGGTGCTGGAGCTGCTCGCCGCGAGGGGCGTGAGTGCGCGGGTGAAGCTGCTGGGCATGCCGGACACCTTCGTGCCCCACGGGGATGCGCGCGTGCAGCGGGCCGAGCTGGGCCTGGATGCCGCGGGCCTGCGGCGTGCCGCCCTGGCCCTGCTCGCGGAGGGAGGTGCGCCGTGAAGCCACGCAAGGAGCGCCTGGACGTGCTGGTGGTGGAGCGGGGGCTCGCCGAGTCGCGGACCAAGGCACAGGCGCTCATTCTGGCGGGCCAGGTGGTGGTGGCGGATCAGCGGGTGGACAAGCCCGGGGCGTTGGTGCCGGTGGAGGCCGAGCTGCGTCTCAAGGGCGAGGTGCTGCCCTACGTGTCTCGCGGAGGGCTGAAATTGAAGGCGGCCCTGGAGCGCTTCGGTCTGGACGTGCGCGGCAAGGTGGCCGCGGACATTGGCGCCAGCACGGGAGGCTTCACCGACTGCCTGTTGCAGGAGGGGGTCACGCACGTCCACGCCATCGACGTGGGCTACGGGCAGCTGCACGAGAAGCTGCGGACGGATCCGCGGGTGCGCTCGCGCGAGCGCGTCAATGCGCGCTACCTGACGGCCGAGGACCTGCCCGAGCCGGTGGACGTGGTGGTCATCGACGTGAGCTTCATCTCGCTGACGCAGGTGTTGCCGGCGGTGCTGCCATTCCTGAAGCCCAAGGGCCTGCTGGTGGCGCTGGTGAAGCCCCAGTTCGAGGTGGGGCCGGACAAGGTGGGGAAGGGCGGTGTGGTGAAGGACCCGGCCGCGCGCCAGGAGGCCATCGACTCGGTGTCCGCGTTCGTCCGGGAGCAGGGGCTCACGGTGCGCGGGGTGATGGATTCGACCGTGCCCGGCCCCGCGGGCAACGTCGAGGCCCTGCTCGTCGCGGACAAAGCGTGACGGGGTGAGGGCGCGAAGCATCGCTCCGCCTTCGTGATGAAGCGCTGGAATTCGTTGCCGGCGAACGGCGGGCGCATGCTAGGGGAACTGCCTATATGAAGATGATGTCGACTCCTGGGCGGCTCATGAGCGTGAGCCTCTGCGTGTTGCTCCTTTCCTGCGGCGTGACTCGTCATTCGGTCTCGGGTCCTACTGGTGCGCTCGATCTGGGCAAATACGTGCTCATCATCGAAAGGGCGCCAGATGGGCAGGTGCTCCATTCATGGAAGCCCGTTGAGGACTTCAACCAGGCGGCGCATTCGCATCAGGTGGCCACCCGCGGCGTTCAAGGGCTCATCGTCCAGGCTGCCTTCAACCGCGACTGCGAGCAGGAGCGTGATGCGTGCGAGAGCATGTGCCTGGCTGGCTTGAGAGGCCGCGCTTGGAGCCACATGAGCGCGGGTTCCAAGAAGGAGCATTGTGTCCGCGTGTGCATGCGGCCCTACATTGACTGTTGCAAGCTCAGAGAACTGGCCGAAGGCCAGGCCGTGGAGTTTCATGCCATGGATGAGGCCGTCGATTGGCTGAAGCAGAACAGGGAGCGGCTGCTGGAGGGAGCTGTCGTTGTCATCGCAGGTGTGGCCTTCGTCGTCGCCTTCGGTGGTAGCGGAATCCTGTTTCTCGTGCCTGTCATCTCCTTCGCATCGTCCGATGTTGTTTCCGAGCCCCGGGTTCTGGCGGTGACACCATGACGAATCCACTCATCCTCTCGGATGCACAGCAGGTGATTGGGAGGCGTTGGAGCAAGGGGCAGCCTCCGGAGCAGGCGCGGATTCTCAGCCTCACACGAGACGCCTTGGACTTCATCTCCGCCACTGGCCAATGGTACCCCTTCGAGGATTTTCGAGCACACTACGGGTCTCGTGAGGCCCAGACTCTTGGCGAGAATGGCTCCACGGGGCTGCGAGAACTCCTGCGCAAGACAGAGCGCTTCTTCGGGAAGCTTCTCGATGACCCCGAGGCCGCTGGAGAGCAGGTGCCAATCCAGATCATCCTCGACGCGCTTCGCTTCGTCTCTTCAGCCGGGCAGCATGAGTCCTTCAGTGATTTCATCGAGCATGTCGAATCCCATGCTCCGCCATTTGTAGTGGCCTCGTTTGAAACACAGCAGGAGGCGGACGCATGGCTCGAGACCCATCCGTGTCCGCCCGCTTTCGCTGATATCCTGATCGGCGGCCGGTACCATGATGTGGTTTATGAGCGCGAAACGGATTTTCGCCGCCTGCCATGGAATCGCCACCTCGAGCGCTATCTCGCGTGGCTCGAGCGGGTGGATCCGCCCGTTGCCACGGCTTCATTCGCTACTCGTGAGGAGGCGGAAGCCTGGCTGACCGGGCAGCCCACTCCAGCCAGGCGCACATGGGTGATGATCGCGCGCGAGTTCTACCTCGCGGCGTACTATCCGAATATCAATCACCGTGCCCTCTATCCTCTCTCCATGGCCAGCGTCGACGAGGAAGAAGAGGAAGAGACCGAGAGCCCATAAGAGGTGGCGGGCTCAGAACGAAGGCACGTCGTTGGCCAGGTGCGACGACAGGCCGCCGTCGATCACCAGCGAACTGCCATTGATGTAGCTCCCGTGGGGCCCGACGAGGAAGGCCACCATCCTGGCCACCTCCTCGGCGGTTCCGAACCTCCCGGCGGGAATCCTTCGCAACAGCTCCTTCCTCACCCCGGGGTCCGCCTTCGCCAGCATCTCCGTGTCGATGTAGCCCGGGCAGATGGCGTTGCAGGTGATGCCGTACGCGCCCCATTCCACGGCGAGCGTCTTGGAGTAGCCGATGAGCGCGTGCTTGGTGGCCGCATAGGTGGAAGAGCGCGCTCCTCCAAACAGGCCCTGGATGGAGGAGATGTTCACGATCCGCCCATACCCCCCGGCCTTCATGCGCGGGAGCGCCCACCGGCAGAGGTAGTAGACGCCATCCACGTTCACGCCGAACAGGGTCTTCCACTCCTCCGTGGGAACCTCGTCCGCGCGATGGAAGGGGCCGCCATATCCCGCGTTGTTCACGATGACGCCGGGGACGCCCAGCTCCGTCTCGATACGGGCGAGCGTGGCGTCCACCGCGGCCTCATCCGCGACATCGCAGAGGAAGGACCGCGCCCGGGCCCCGGTGGCGGTCAGCTTCTGCTCGAGCCCGGACAGGGCCTGGGCGTCACGGGCCAGCAGGGCCACCTGGAAACCATTCTCCGCGAGCACTTCCGCGATCGCCGCGCCGATACCGCGGCTGGCTCCGGTGACGAGCGCCAGCTTCGCATCCAGTCGCGCTCCCATCAGAGCACCCCCTTCGGAGGAAGGAGCCGGAGCTCATCCACCCGGACGTTCAAGGGCTTGCGGGCGATCTCCCAGATGCTCTGCGCCACGTCCTCCACGGACAGCATGTCGGCCGGGCTGTACTCCGGGCGCGTCTTCCAGAAGGACGTGTAGACGGCGCCCAGGGAGATGAGCGTGGCCCGGATGGAGTAGGGCTTTCCCTCTTCGTTCAGCACGCCCGTCAGGGCCCGGACCCCATGTTTGGACGCGGCATACGAGCCGTTCATGGCCAGGGTGAGGTGATCGCTGATGGAGCCGATGTGGATGAGCCTCCCGCCGCCCCGGGTCTTCATCCGGTTGAACGCCTCACGCGAACAGATGAAGGCTCCCGTCAGGTTCACCTCGAGCGTCCTGCGCCAATCCTGGACCGAGGTGTCCGCGATGGACGTGAAGACCCCCACTCCCGCGCAGTTGATCAGCACGGAGATGGGTCCCACTTCCTTTTCCGCCCGCTCGAACAGCGACGCCACGGAGGCCTCGTCCGTGATGTCGACCCGCATCTCGTCCGCCGACTCCTGCTTCACGTCATTCGAGGCGCACACGGCGCGCACGCCCTCGGCCCTCAGTTTGCTGATGACCGCCTTGCCGATCTCACCGGTCCCGCCGATGACGATCATGTTCCGAACGCTCATGCGCCCAGTGTAGGCCGGATGGTGTCCCTCAGGTGGCTCGCGTTGCGGTGAAGAACGGAATGGCCGTGAAGCCACCGCAGGAATTCTCTCCGCCACGACCCAGGTGTTCGGGGGCTCGCGCGGCGATACCGAGCCGCTGCCGCAACTGCTCCAGCGGCTCCTCCCACAGCGTCTCGACGCGCTCGCCCAGGAGGGCCGAGGCGGCGGCCCCCCGTTCGAAATCCTCCGCCTGGATGTGTCCCGAGTAGATGTCGCGCAGGTGCTTGTACCGGGCTTGCCGGATGTCCGGGTGCACCGCCGCCTCCGCCAGGAAGCTGGCGAGCGCCACCGGGGCCATGCCGAACACGAACGATTGAACGGCGACCTCGTCCTCGTCCGACGTCTCGTACGCGCCCAGCACGTGGAGGAAGTCGTGGCTCTTGTTGAGCCGGTGGACGGCGTACTGCGTGGGCGTCACGTCCGCGCCGAGCCGCGTCGGGATGGGAAAGAAGTCGGGGGACAGCCGGTAGTGCTCCATGTACCGCGCATAGGCGTGCCCGAACGAGCCCACCGGCAGCGCCGCGAGCGCCTCCGGCTCCGGAAGCGGAGGGTCCCAGCGCTCGGCATGGAGGCGCTGGAAGCCCGGTACCGCGAGCAGGACGGTATCGCTAGCGGCCAGGTTCTCGGCGGTGCGAAGCACGGGGATGACCTCCCCCAGGGTGGCCCGTCGTTCCTTCAGGCCACGCGCGATCTCTCGAAGCTCGGACATGGAGGCTCCAACGAAGAGGACGGGGGAGGGTACTCCGGGCCGCTCAGCGCATGGCGCGGTATTGCGCCGGCGTGAACGGCTTCACCAGCCTGCTGCCCACGCGCAGCCAGAGCGCCTCCGAGTCATCCAGGGCGCCGTAGAGGCTGCCGCCCGGCACCCGGTAGCGGAACAGCTCGCCCTTCTCGGCCTCGTCCGTGGCGATGATCTCCACCGGATACGGGTCGGGCTTGTCGTCCGTCGCGGCCGCGCTGGTGAACATGTAGAAGGTGCTGCCCGCACCGGGCTGCGCGAAGCGCGCCACCAGCGAGCCATTCGCCGTGAGCGGCAGTTGATCCTTGTTCACGGCCTGCCCCTCGTTGCTCTGGCCGTCCCGGGCTTCCAGGAACCAGAAGCGGTTCGAGCCGATCGCCGCCAGGCGCGTGCCGTTGTTGTACGGCACCAGCGCGGCCATGTACCCGGGCAGCTCCGCGCTGATCCACAGCCGCTTGCCGGTGGACGGCCTGCACAGGCCCCCCTCGAAGTCGCAGGCCCGCACGTTCGCCGAGGCCGCTCCCTGGGAGGCCAGGTACAGCACCTTCCCCGTGGGATCGAACGCCACCGGCGGCTGCTGGATGGGCGTGATCGTATCGACGTCGTACATCTTGAGATCCTGCCCGTCGCTGTACCGCACGGTTCCCACCCGGATGTAGGTCAGGTCGATGCCATCGTCGTAGAAGGGAATCACGACCCGTCCATCGGGCCGCACGTAGGGATCGGCGAGGATCAGGCTGGTGATGAGGCCCTCCGGATCTCCGATCGCCAGGGACCATTGAATCTGCGGCTTCGTCGCCGTGATCTCGGGGTTGCGGAGCTGGAGGCTCACGTTGTCGTAGACGAAGGCCTTGCCGTCCGGAGCCACCGTCAGGTTCTTCACCGCCAGGGTGATGGTGGCGGTGATCTTGAAGCTCGAGTCGATGGCGAAGGCACCCTGGCCCCTCGTCCACAGCCAGCGCCAGCCGGTGCCCGCGGGCTTGCGGTCGGTGATGATCGTGGTCGCATCGCACGGGAAGTCCATCTCGATGGACTGCCGGTTCGCCGGGTTGCTCTTCGGGACCTTGTAGAGGAACGAGCGCGAGCCCTCCTTCGCGCAGCCGATGAAGCTCGCGTTGGCGCCGCTGCCATCGACGACGAAGTAATCCGGCACCGCGGGCGTGGTGGAGTTGATCGGCTCCACCACCTCCTCCACCGGGAAGTACGTGGCCGGCTGGGCCTGGGAGACGTTGGTGCGTCCGTCGGCGCAGGTGACGCGCGCGGTGAGGGACAGGTTCGCGGCGAGCCCTCGCGTGTAGCGCAGGTCACTCGTCGCCAGCTCCACCGGGGTGGGCGTGGCGCCGTAGGTCACCTGCTTGAGCGGCTCGTTGTTGTCGAGCAGCTCCAGCCGTTGCACCTCGTCACAGCCGGTCGTGGTGATGAAGAGCTTGAGGCTCTTTCCCACGGTGTTCGGCTGGTCCACGACGACGCTGACCTGGGGAGGCTCCGGCGTGGTGGGCGGCGGGGGAGGGTTGCAGGCGAGCGCGAGGAACGGCAGCAGCAGGGCCGGGCGGACGAAGGCCTGGCGAAGGAGGGGGGTAGGCATGGTGGCGCCGAGTCTAGCCCGGGCGCCACCCTCCGGACATCAGCGGTCCAGGATGACGAAGTCCACGCGCCGGTTCAGCTCGCGGCCCCTGGGCGTCATGTTGGGCGCCACGGGCCGGCTGTCGCCGAAGCCCTCGGACTCGATGCGCGACGGATCCAACCCCGCCTTGATGAGGTGGTCCGCCACCGCGCGCGCCCGCTCCTTGGACAGGTTCAGGTTGGCCGTCTTGTCTCCCTGGTTGTCGGTGTGGCCCTCGATGCGGATGCGCTGGACGCCCGTGCGCACCATCAGGTCCACCACCTGCGCGAGCAGCGGGTAGCTGTCCGGCAGCAGCACGGCCTTGCCATCCGCGAAGCGCACCTGCTGGAGCAGCTCCAGCTTGTCGTTCTCGCGCTTCACCTGCCACTGCTTCGGCTCGGGCTCCAGGTCGAACGAGAGCTCCAGCGCGGCGCCATCGGCGGCCTCCACCGCGCGCGTCTGGGCCAGGAAGCCGGGAGCGGTGACCTCCACCACGTAGCGGCCGGCCGGCAGCTGGAGCTGGTGGGATGCCGCATCGGCCTGCGAGTACTTCACCTGCCGCGGCGTGGGACCACCGAAGAAGGTCAGCGTGGCCGGCACGGGCTTGCGCTTGGAGGTGACGGCCAGGGCCAGCGCCGCCGGCTTCACCTCCGCCACGAGCTCCAGCTCCACGCTGGCCGTCCTGCCCGCCTCGAGCACCAGCTCCTTCTCCAGTGGCAGGTAGCCGTCCTTGCGCACGGAGAGCTTCACCGGGCCGCTCGGCAGCGCGTAGGTGAGGAAGCGGCCATCGCCCGGAGCCGAGGCCACCGGCGGCAGTGTCGAGTCCACCATGGCCACGAGCACGCCGGACAGCGGCTGGCGCGTCTTCGCGTCCACCACCACGCCGGACACCTGGGCGGTCGTCGCCTGCGCTACCTGCGCCACCTGGGGCGTCTCGGTCCGGACCGGGGTGGGGGTCTGATTCGCCGGCACGGCCTCGCGCACCACCACGCGTTCAATCACGCGCGTTCCACCGCCCTGCAGCGCCGGATCCACGTTGAAGGAGGCGCCGAGCACCAGGTTGAAGGGCGGCACGGGCTGGACGCCCCGGCCCACCTGGCGCGTGAGGCCGAGCTCGGCCGCGGCGGTGAAGGTGAGGTTCTGCACCGCCGTCAGCTTGAGGCCCAGCCCGAGCGTCTGCGGCGCCACGCTGCCCACGGGCACGAGGCTCCCATCCGGCGCGACGAGCTGTCCGTCCGGCACGCCGAGCGGCGAGGTCAGTCCGTACTCAAGGAAGGGTGTGACGACGGGCAGCGGCGCCTCCAGGCCGAACCCCACGCCGAGTCGGGAGTAGCGGTTGATGCCCAGCGCATACTCCTCGGCGGCGTTGAGCCGTCCGGCGTCCACCAGCGAGCCCGTGCCGTCCAGGAGGAGGCCCAGGTTGGCGTGGATGCGCAGGGGAAGCATCGCGCTGAGCGAGCGCGCGTCATAGGTGGCCACCACGCGGGGCGAGACGCCGAAGGCGATCTGATTGCTGCCCACGCCGGAGAAGGTCATCACGCGCACGTCCGCGCCCGCCCACAGTCCGGGGAGCCACTGCTTCGTGGCGCGCGCGCCCAGCGTCACGTCGCCGAGCGCCTGGATGAGGTTGGGCGAGGAGCGCGTGTTGGTGTTGGTCGAGGCCGTGTAGGACAGCGACAGATCGAGGAAGTCGAGCGGCACGTAGCCGACGGCGAAGGTGCCGCCGGTGCGCGTGTTGGCCGCGCCCTGGACGGGGAAGTCCGGGGTGGAGAAGAACTCGCCGGTGGCCGAGAAGCGCAGCACGCCCTTGCGCCCGAGGTCCGCTCCGGCCAGTCGCAGCAGGCCCACGCCGCCGGTGGCGGTGGAGCCATGGCGCAGGTTGCGCGCATCCCTCCAGGAGTTGCCCAGCGTGGAGGGGCTGTGCGCCTCGTAGGGCTGATCCAACCCCGGGGAGGGGGCGGCGGACCCTGGATGTGTTGAGTACCCGACCGTTGGGGTCGTTTCCCGAGCGGACGAGGAAGCGAGGCCTTGCTGGGCCGAAGGAACGGGAGCCGGGGGCTGAGAAGGGGGCGCGGAGGTCCCCTGTGCCCGAGCCGCGCCAGCCCCGAGGAGGGCCGTCAGCAGGAGGGAGCGCAGGGGGGAAGGGGACAGCGGAAGTCGCGGAAGTCGCACGGCGGCCGAGTATACGCGGGGGTACCCGCCTCACAATTCTTGCCGGGACCCGCCGAGTCCGACACGCTGGCCCCCGGGCAGCTTCAGCGGCATGATTCGGACCCGCGCATGAAGGTTGACGCTTTCTTGAAATTTTTCCGGTCTCTCCACACAGACATGCAGGGCCAGGCACCCCGGGGGCGCTCGTGAGAGCTGAACTCGTGGGGTCACGTGGCCGCGTCCTGGTGATCGGCACGAAGGCGGGCAGCGAGGAGCTGCTCGCCCACCTGTCCGACAGTGGCTACCAGTGGGCCATCACCGAGGACATGCAGGAGCTGTCGAGCCTGGCCGAGTCGTTGCGGCCGGACGCCGTGCTCATGTCCGCCACCGGCAAGAAGGCCACCGAGGCGCTCAGCGCCGTGCGTCAGGAGTCCCGGCTGCGCGAGCTGCGCGTGCTGGCGGACCTGACGCGCTCACGCTCGGAGGTGCTGCGCAAGCTGCCCGTGGACGAGTGGGTCCGCAGCCTCGAGGAGCTCAGCTCCCGGTTGGACTCGGCGCTGCGCGAGCGGCGGGTGATGGAGCGCACGCGCAACCGCATGGAGCGGCTGCTGGAGATCACCCAGGCCGCCACCAGCTCGCTGGAGCTGGAGCAGATCCTCCGCCTCGCGGTGGAGAAGGTGGGCGCCGTCATCAACGCCGACCGGTGCTCGGTGGTGCTGGTGGAGGACGTCAACTCGCGCACCGCCAGCGTGGTGGCCACGTTGGAGGATCCGGGCCTGTCGCTGGACGTGGACCTGCAGCGCTACCCCGAGCTGCGCCGCGCGCTGGAGACGCGCCAGCCGGTGCTGGTGGAGGAGGCCCAGCGGGATCCGCTGATGGCCGAGGTGCGCCCCACCATGACGTCGCTCGGGGTGCGCTCCATCCTCGTGCAGCCGCTGGTGTGCTCGGACGAGCTGCTCGGCGCGCTCTTCCTGCGCATCTCCCGGGGCTCCGAGGGCTTCGGCCGGGACGAGCAGGAGTTCGCCCAGGCGGTGGCGGCGGCGCTGGCCAACTGCATCCGCAACGCCCGTCTGCACACCGCGCTCAAGAGGAAGCGCGACGAGCTCGAGCTGGCCTACGTGGAGCGCTACCGCGAGCTGACCGAGGCCAACCGCCGCCTCAAGGATCTCAACCGGCTCAAGGACGAGATCATCGCCGTGTGCAGCCATGACCTGCGCGCGCCGCTGCAGGTGCTGCTGGGCCATGGCCGGCTGCTGCTGGAAGGCGGGTTGGATCCGCAGCAGAAGCAGTCCGCCGAGGCGATGATCCGCCAGGGCCGGAAGATCCTCGGCCTCGTGGAGTCGCTGCTGGAGCGGGGCAAGGGCGACGTGGCGCGCCTGTCCATCGAGCCGCGCGTGCTGGACATGTCCACGCTCTGCAAGGAGAGCGTCACCGAGCTGGAGATCCTCGCCGCCGAGCGGGGCGTGGCCCTGCGGGCCGAGACCAGCGAGATCATGATGCTCATCGGCGATGAGCTGAAGCTGCACGAGGTGTTGCAGAACCTCATCACCAACGCCATCCACCACGCGCAGGACGCGGGCGAGGTGGTGGTGAAGGCCTCGCGGCTGGCGCGCCCGGACGGTGACGTGGCGCGCATCGTGGTGCAGGACGACGGCAAGGGCATTCCGGCCGAGGAGCTGCCGCTCGTCTTCGACCGCTACCGCAGCGGGGCCAAGGGCGGCGGTGGCACGGGCCTGGGGCTCGCCATCTGCAAGGAGTTCGTGGAGCTCCACGGCGGGGAGATCTGGGCCGAGGCCCCGGCCGAGGGAGGCGCCGCGTTCATCTTCACCCTGCCGCTGGCGCAGGAGGTCTCCCGCGCGGTGCAGAACCTGCCGGCCAAGGAGACGGCCGAGCAGCCGCGCGTGCTGGTGGTGGAGGACGAGCCGGAGATCGCCGCGGTGCTGGTGGAGGTGCTGCGCTCGCGCTACCGCGTGGACGTGGCGCGCGACGGCGCCGAGGGCCTGGCGCGGGCGCGCTCGGCCAAGCCGGACCTGGTGGTGATGGACGTCTTCCTGCCCAAGCTGGACGGCCTGGACGCCGCGGTGGCGCTCAAGTCCTCCTCGGACACCGCCAGCATCCCCGTCATCCTGCTGTCCGCCCACCAGGGCGTGGCCGACAAGGTCCGCGCGCTCAACCTCGGCGCGGTGGACTACATGAGCAAGCCCTTCAACGCCATGGAGCTGCTGGGCCGCACCGAGCGCGCCCTCAAGCTGCGCAAGGCCGAGAACGAGCTGGAGCGCACCTCCACGCTCATGCGCCGCAGCGGGAACGATCCCCTCACGGGCGTCTATGACCGGCGCGGCCTCATGCTGCGCCTGGACCACGAGGTGAGCCGCGGGCGGCGCTACAGCCGGCCGGTGAGCCTCGCGGTGCTCCGCCCGGACCGCCCCGTGCTCGACGACGCCCTGCGCGGGATTCCCGACGTGATGCGCGCACGCCTGCGCACCCAGGACATCCTCGGCCACATGGGCGAGGGGGTGCTCGCCGTCGTCCTGCCCGAGTGCAATGTTGAAGCGGGACGCAACGTCATCGGCCGGTTGCTGCCGGATGTCGAGAAGCACACAGGGATGGAGTACCGCTCGGCGGTGGCGGATGTGAGCCACGACAGCGAGCCGGTGGAGCGCATCCTGGAGCGGCTGGGCGCACCACCCCCCGTGCCGAAGCTCTAGGCCCGCGTTAGACTCGGGGCGTGCGCCCGAGTCGACTCCTCACCCGAGCCGTACCGCTCCTGGCCCTCGTGGGGCTGGGGGTGATGGCCGCGCCCGCGCGCCGGCCCAAGGTGGACACGCAGGCCATGCGCGAGGCCATCTCCGCGGGGTCCAATGACGAGGGCATCGCGTCGCCCGCCAGCTACGCGAACTACCTCCGGGCGAAGCTGCTGAGCCTCCAGGGCCAGCACCGGGAGGCGGTGTACGCGCTGCGGCTGGCGCTGGCCACCGACGAGAACAACCCGCACCTGCTCACGCAGCTGGGCGAGGAGTACGCGCGCCTGGGCGACCTGACGAAGGCCGAGCGCGAGCTGCGGCGCGTGGTGAAGTCGTACCCCACGCACTACGCCGGCCGGCTGATGCTGGGGCGCGTGCTGATGGAGGCCGGCAAGCCCGCGCGCGCCCGGATGCACCTGCGCCGCGCCATCCAGCTCAAGCCCCGCGAGCCGGAGGCCTACCTCGTCCTCGCGCAGCTCCACCTGGATGGCCGCGCGAACGAGCAGGCCGTGAAGGTGGTGGAGGAGCTGGCGGCGGCGCTTCCCGGCGAGGCCTCCGGTTACCGTCGCCTCGGTCTGGCGCTGGCCGAACGGGGAGACTCCACGCGGGCCGGGCACCTGCTGGCGCGGGCCATCGAGAGGGATCCCGGTGACGTGGAGTCGCTCACCGTGCTCGCGCAGATTCGCGAGAAGGCCGGGCAGCTCTCCGATGCCGAGGAGGCCCTGGCCCGCACCCTGGAGCGGGATCCCGACAACCAGGCGGTGCTGATGAGCGCCGGCCGGCTCGCGCTGCGGCTCGGCTCGCCGGTGCGGGCGCGGGCGTACTTCGATCGGCTGCTGTCGATCTCCTCGGACCCGGAGCTCACCGTGCGGGTGGCGCTGGCCTTCCTCTCCGCGAGGGATCCCTCCTCCACCGTGGAGGTGCTGGACGCCGCGCGGAAGGGGAGGGTCGCCTCGCCCCGTATCTCCTATTACGCGGGCCTGGTGCACGAGCGGCTGCGCCACTTCGACGCGGCCGCCACCGCCTATGCCGAGGTGCCCCTCACCTCCGAGCTCTTCCCCGAGGCGCGCGCCCGCCGCGCTGTCTGTCTCTCGCAGGCGGGACAGCATGAGCCCGCGCTCGCCCTGTTGCGCGAGGCCCTCGCCGAGCACCCCGACGACACGGAGCTGTGGGTGCATCAGGCCCGGGCCCAGGAGCGCGCCGGGGAGCCCG
The DNA here is from genome assembly GCF_057119385.1 of Archangium sp. Classification (NCBI taxonomy): domain Bacteria; kingdom Pseudomonadati; phylum Myxococcota; class Myxococcia; order Myxococcales; family Archangiaceae; genus Archangium; species Archangium sp. Next base: position 93,935 of record NZ_DBNGVP010000028.1, read on the forward strand.
AGCGCGCCGTGGCCACGCTGAAGGAGGCCCTCGCGCGCAAGTCGTCCCCGGAGTTGTACGAGGCGCTCGCCTCCACCCTGCAGCGTCAGAAGCGCCCGGCCGAGGCCGTGCGCCTGCTGCGGGAGGCCATCTCACGGGAGCCTCGTGAGCCGGCCCTGCGCTACGTGCTCGCCAACGTGCTGCTCGCACAGGGGGACGAGGAGGGGGCCATCACCAGCATGCGCGGCGTGCTCGAGGTGGACCCGGAGCACGCCGCGGCCATGAACTTCATCGGCTACGTGCTGGCCCAGCGCGGCCGGGACTTCGCCGAGGCGGAGCGGCTGGTGCGGCGCGCGTTGCAGCTGCGCCCGGACACCGGCTCCTTCCTCGACTCGCTGGGGTGGATCCACTACCAGCGGGGCGACTACCCCCGCGCGTTGCAGTCGCTGGAGCGGGCGGTGGAGCTGGAGCCCGAGGAGCCCGTCATCCTGGAGCACCTGGGGGATGTCTACCACCGCGTGTCACGGCCCGGTGATGCGGCGGGGGCCTGGCGGCGCGCGCTGGAGGTGCTGGCCCTCAATCCGGAGGCGGCCGACCCGGCGGATCAACGGGTGCTCCTCGAGCGCAAGCTGAAGTTGCTATCCACGGGTGCCGCGGATCGCTAATGTCCCCGCATCCTATGGCGCGCTTCGACGAGGGTTTCTTCACCGGGAAGGACGGGCTGCGGCTGTACTGGATGTCCGAGCAGCCGGACGAACCCCGCGCGCACGTGGCGGTGGTGCACGGCTACGGCGACCACATCGGCCGTTACCGCACGACGTTCGACGCCCTCACGGCCCAGGGCTTCGCCGTGCACGGTTTCGACTACCGGGGCCATGGCCGCGCCGACGGACGCCGCGGCTTCTGCGCCAGCTGGCCGGACTACCTGGACGACCTCGCGGCCTTCTGGGACCGGGTGCGGAGCGCGGCCGGTGGGCGCAAGATCTTCGTGCTCGCGCACAGCCACGGCGGCCTGATGGCGGTGCACCTGCTGGGGCGCGGCGGCCTCCAGGGCGTGAGCGGCATGGTGCTGTCAGCACCTTATTTCAAGCTCGCCATCACGCCGCCCGCGATGAAGCTCGTGGCCGCCAAGGCGGTGGGCAGGGTCCTGCCGTGGATGCCCATCAAGACGGAGCTCACGCCCAAGGACCTGAGCCGGGACGAGGCGGTGCAGGAGGCGGTACGTCAGGACCCCCTCTACAATCACATCGTGACCCCCCGCTGGTTCATCCAGTCCACCGAGGCCCAGGCCCGGGTGATGACGCTCGCTCCGGAGGTGAAGGTGCCGCTCTTCCTGCTCAGCGGAGCGGACGACGGCGTGGCGAGCGTGGAGACCGGACGCGCCTTCTTCGAGGCCGTGGGCTCGAAGGACAAGGTGTACAAGGTGTATCCGGGGATGCGCCACGAGCCGCTCAACGAGCTCGGCAAAGAGGAGGTCCAGGGCGATATCTCCAACTGGATCTCCGCGCATCTCTGACGTAGGTTCCAATTCCTTACAGAGCAAACTTCGTTATCGCGAGGGCGCTTCCGAGGGTCACCGCATGGCACAGGGCGAGCAGACGGGCATCATCGGCAAGGGCATCATCATCCGGGGCAATCTGACGGGTGGTGGGGACCTCATCATCGAGGGACGGGTGGAGGGGCAGATCGCCCTGAAGAACCACCTGACCATCGAGGGCACGGGCAAGGTCCAGGCGGACATCCGCGCGGAGGAGCTGACCATCAACGGCGAGGCGAGTGGCAACATCGACGCCTCGGGCCGGGTGGCCATCAACGCCTCGGCGAAGGTGGCGGGGGACATCAAGGCCCCGCGCGTGGTCATCGAGGATGGAGCGGTGTTCAACGGCTCCATCGAGATGGACGTGAAGCTGCCGGACGACATCTAAACGGGCCCCAGGGCCCGCAGCACCCTCCGGGAGGGGTGGACAACACTCATGGCGAATACGGTCATTGGTTCGAGCATTGTCATCGATGGTGAGATCTCCGGCGACGAGGACCTGGTCATCCAGGGCACCGTGAAGGGGAAGATCTCCTTGAAGGAGAGTCTCTTCGTCGAGGGGAGCGGCGTGGTCGAGGCCGACATCGAGACGCAGAACGTGGAGATCGCCGGCCGGGTGACGGGCAACATCGCCGCCTCGGACAAGGTGGAGCTCAAGACGGATTGCCGCGTGGTGGGCGACATCAAGGCCCCGCGCATCCTCATCGCCGATGGTGCCTCCTTCAAGGGCAACGTCGACATGGACATTCCGAAGGAGCGCTGATCCTTGGCCACTGCGAAGGAACTGGCCCCAGGGGCCGTCAACAACACCGTGGTCGGTCAGTCCATCCTCATCAGCGGCAAGCTGACGGGTGACGAGGACCTGACCGTGCGCGGCCGCGTGGAGGGCGAGCTCACGCTGAGCCGCACCCTCATCGTGGAGCCCACGGGCGTGGTGAAGGCGAACGTGGCGGTGAAGAACGCCATCGTGAGCGGCGTGGTGGTGGGCAACATCAACGCCACCGAGAGCGTGGAGCTCACCCGCGAGGGCCGCATGGTGGGCGACATCCACGCCCCCCGCGTGATCATCGTGGATGGTGCGAGCTTCCGCGGCCGCGTGGACATGGGCGAGGTGGAGCCGGGACGCATGCCGTCCGATCGCTCGGCGCTGCCGCGTCCGACGGGCGCCACCGTGCGTCCCGCGGTGCGTCCGGGTGCGGCTCCGGCCCGTCCGGCCCTGCCGGGTGCGCGGCCCACGCCGCCCGCCGCTGCCGCTCCGGCCCGTCCGGCGGCCGCGGCTCCGGCCCGCCCGGCGCCTCCGCCCGCTCCGGCGGCGGCCCGCCCGGCACCCCCTGCGCCGCCCGCGGCCAGGGCCGCCGAGCCCACCCGCCCCGAGCCTCCTCGGCCGCCGGCCGCCGCGCCGGTCCCGCCGACCGTGGCCGAGGCCGCCCGCAAGAAGGTCGTGGTGAAGAAGAAGGGTCGTTAAAGCGTTGTGGTGGCGCTCGTGCGCCACCGCACCGCCGTCCCGGCGCTACGACGGGCCGATCCAAGGGTGCCGATGAACGCCATGAACGCCGAGAACAGAATCGACGAGGTGGACGCGAAGCCGAGCACCCCGGCCGAGGAGTCGTCGACCGGGGAGTCCTCCGTTTCCTCCGAGCAGGAGGGGACGGCGGAGGCCTCCGCGTCCGAGACCGCCCAGGCGGCTTCCACCGAGCAGCAGGAGGGTGGGGCACAGGGCACCGAGCAGCATTCGCAGCCGGAGAGCGCGCAGGCCGCGGTTCCTCCCGAGGGGATGGAAGCCGTGGCGCCGCGCCGCCGGGGGCATGTGGCTCCCGCGCACATTCCGTTGGAGCGGATCGACGAGGACACCACCTTCCAGATCCGCCCGCCGGGAGAACTGTCCGCGCTCGCCACGGACCTGGCGAGGCTGGGACAGCTCTTCCCGGTGGACGTGCGCTTCAAGCCGCCGGACCGCTTCCAGATCATCTCCGGCTTCCGCCGGGTGGCGGCGCTGAGGTTCCTCAAGAGGGATCGGGTGCTGGCCCGCCTGCACACGGACCTGTCGGACGAGGACGCGCTGCTGATGGCGCTGGCCTCGGCCATCCATGCCTCGCCGGTGGATGCGGACGAGTTGGAGGAGCTGAAGGCGCGGCTCGAGTCCGAGGGGCGGCTGACGCCCATCGCCCGGGACATGCTGGACAAGGCGCTGGTGTCCCCCGACGAGTCGCTGGCCTCCGAGACGGTGGAGGAAGAGGTCGACGCGGACGAGCTGGCCGCCGAGGCCACCCAGCGGCTGGTGGACATCAACCAGGACCTGGCGCTGCTGGCGGACGTGTTCGCCGACCTGGATGAGACGCGGAAGCAGGAGCTGCTCACCCAGCTGCGCTACTCCTCGGACCTCGTGGCCTGGCTGGAGCGTTTGTGACCGTGGACGCGCTCGCGCGGGACAGGGCCCGCTTGTTGGAGGTGCTCACCGAGCGCTCCTTCGAGCGGCGCAAGGTGGTGCTGTCGTCCGGCAAGGAGTCGGACTTCTACATCGACTGCAAGCGCACGGCGCTGCTGGCCGAGGGGCACTTCCTCATCGGCCGGCTGCTGTTGCAGGCCGTGCAGCGCGAGGCCTCCGAGGCGGTGGCGGTGGGCGGGCTGACGCTGGGCGCGGATCCGCTCGCGTCGGCCGTCAGTCTGATGAGCTACCTGTCGGGCACGCCCCTGCATGCCTTCATCGTCCGCAAGGAGCCCAAGGGCCATGGCACCGGCCAGTGGATCGAGGGCATGAAGGCGCTCGCTCCCGGGTCGCCGGTGGCCATCCTGGAGGACGTGGTGACCACGGGCGCCTCCACGCTCAAGGCAATCGAGCGGGCTCAGCAGGAAGGACTGCGGGTGCTTGGGGCGTTCGCGTTGGTGGATAGACTGGAGGGCGGACGCGAGGCGGTCGAGGCCGCCGGACACCGGCTCTTCACCCTGTACACCCGCAAGGACTTCATTCCATGAAGATGCAGTTGCGGCTCGGGGCGCTGATGATGGCGCTCGCGGGCTGTGTCTCGACGCCTCCCACGCTGGGAGATCCGCCGCCTGGTTTCAAGGACGAGCGCCAGGAGTTCGGCTACCAGGAGGTGCTGGAGAAGTACACGGATCGCGCCGAGCTCTACAGCGGCTTCGACACGGTGATGTTCGCCGCGGCCACGCTGCAGACGCAGCCCTTCCGTGAGGCCCGCGTGCGCCGCGAGGCCGCCTTCAAGGCCCTGACGCAGGAGCGCGTGCAGGAGATCCTCACCCAGGAGATCGCCGAGGCGGCGAAGACGCACGAGTTCTTCCTCGGCGTCCACGTCTTCAACTACCGCTACGAGGACTTCGACCGGCCCTCGTCCATCTGGAACCTGGTGATGGTGACGCCCGGGGGCGAGCTGAAGCCCGTGAGCGTGGAGCGGGTGGGGCGCTCGGACCTGGAGATGCGCTCCTTCTACCCGTACATGGGCACCTTCTGGGTGGGCTACCGCGTGCGCTTCCCCGCCACCTACCCGGATGGCAGGCCCGTCATCACCGAGGGCATGGGGCACGTGGTGCTGCGCATGGCCTCCTCGCTCGGCAAGGTGGAGATGCGGGTGCACGCGCGCTGACGTGCCCCCGGCGTCTCACGTCTGCTCGGGCCGCAGCACCGGCGTGTCCGGCGCGAGCGGCTGCCCGGCCCGCTGGAGCTGATCCAACAGCGCGGCCGGCGAGGTGTCGCAGGCGAAGGGCTGGGCGCGCGCCTCGGGGATGAAGCCCTCGTCCACCGCGCGCCGCATCATCACCAGCAGTGGCCCGTAGAAGTCCGCCACGTTGAGCAGGCCGATGGGCTTGTGGTGGAGGCCGAGCTGGGCCCAGGTGGTGATCTCGAAGAGCTCCTCGAAGGTGCCCACGCCGCCGGGCATGGCGATGAAGGCGTCCGAGAGCCGGGCCATCATCGCCTTGCGCGTGTGCATGGAGTCCACCAGGTGCAGCTCGGTGAGCCCCTTGTGGGCGCGCTCCCGCTCGCTCAGGAAGAACTGGGGCAGCACGCCGATCACCTTGCCGCCCCGCGCGAGGGCCGCGTCCGCCATCGCGCCCATCAGCCCCACGCTGGTGCCGCCGTAGACGAGGGTGAGCCCCCGCCGGGCGATCTCCGTGCCCAGGGCCCGGGCCCCCTCGAGGTACTCCGGCCGGGCTCCCATCCGCGAGCCACAGAAGACACAGACCGACTTCGGTTCCATTTCGGCAAGCTCCTCCAGGGGCTCACAGCTCGCGGCGGACGACGGTGTCGTGCTTCCAGTGGTGGTCGTCCGTGTTGGGGTAGTCCAGCGTGAAGTGCAGGCCGCGGCTCTCCTTGCGGCGGCTGGCGCAGTCCACGATGAGGCTGGCCACCTCGCAGATGTTGCGCAGCTCGATCACGTCGCGCGTCACCTTGAAGCGCCAGTAGTAGTCGCGGATCTCCTCGCGCAGCAGCTCCAGCCGGCGCCGCGCCCGCATCAGCCGCTTGTCCGTGCGGACGATGCCCACGTAGTTCCACATGAGCCGGCGGATCTCATCCCAGTTGTGGGTGACCACCACGCTCTCGTCCGAGGCCACCGCGCTGCCCTCGTCCCACTCGGGAGGATCCTCCTCGAGCGGGGAGAGGGCGCGGAGCTCCTCGGCGCAGATGGCGGCGGCACGGTGGCCGAAGACGAGCCCCTCCAGCAGCGAGTTGGAGGCGAGCCGGTTGGCGCCGTGCAGGCCGGTGTGGGCCACCTCGCCGATGGCGTAGAGGCCCGGCACGTTGGTGCGGCCGTACAGGTCCGTCACCACGCCGCCGCACATGTAGTGGGCCGCGGGCACCACGGGGATGGGCTGCACGGCCATGTCGATGTTGAAGGCCTTGCACGTGGTGTAGATGTTGGGGAAGCGCTCCATGATGAAGGCGCGCCCCAGGTGCGTCATGTCCAGGAAGACGCTGTCGTCACCGGTGCGCTTGAGCTCCGCGTCGATGGCGCGCGCCACCACGTCGCGCGGGGCCAGCTCGCCCATCCGGTGGTAGCGGTCCATGAACTGCTGGCCGTTGCGCAGCCGCAGCTTGCCGCCCTCGCCCCGCAGCGCCTCGCTGATGAGGAAGCTCTTGGCCTCCGGGTGGTACAGGCAGGTGGGGTGGAACTGGTAGAACTCCATGTTGGCCACCGCCGCCCCCGCCCGGTACGCCATGGCCACGCCGTCGCCCGTGGCCACGTCCGGGTTGGAGGTGTACAGGTACACCTTGCCCGCTCCTCCCGTGGCCAGCACCGTCACCTTCCCCAGGAAGCGCTCGATGTGGCCCTCCGCCGTGAGCGCGTACACCCCCAGGCACCGGCCGGGCGCACCCGGGCCCGCCTTCCGATCGAGGATCAGATCGATGGCCGAGGTGTTCTGGAAGAAGGTGATGTTGGGCTGCTCGTCACAGGCCTCGATCAGGGCCCGCTGCACCTCGCGCCCCGTGATGTCGCCCGAGTGGATGATGCGCCGCTGCGAGTGGCCGCCCTCGCGCGTCAGGTCGAACTCGCCCGTGGCCCGCCGGTTGAAGTCCGCCCCCAGCTGCACCAGCTCCCGGATGCGCTCGGGGCCCTCGCGCACCGTCACCTCCACCGCGTCCAGGTGGTTGATGCCGGCACCGGCCTCCAGGGTGTCCTGGATGTGCTCCTCGAAGGTGTCCGTGGGCGACAGCACGCTGGCGATGCCACCCTGGGCGTAGGCCGTGTTGCCCTCGTGCCTGTCCCGCTTGGTGAGGACCGCGACAGTGCCGTGCCGGGCCGCCTGGAGGGCCAGCGAGAGTCCGGCCACACCACCGCCCAAAACCAGGAAGTCGAACCGATGGGGCATGTGTCAGACCCTTAATGGCTGTAAGTGCCGGAAACAAGGCGATTTCTTGAGGACTTTCGACAGGGGATCTAAGGTTGGGGGGCCGATATGCGACCCATTTCCTTCCTGCTGCTGGCCGCGCTGCTGCTTGCCCCCCTGGGTGTCCAGGCGGAGGGCATCTACAGGTACGTGGAGAAGGACGGGACCATCGTCTACACGAACGTCCCGCCCGGTGGAGCCAAGAAGGCGAGCAAGCTCAAGGGCACCTTCACCGATGCTCCCGAGCCCACCGCCCCGGTGAAGGGCAGGTCGCGTACCCCGGCGGAGCTCGAGCCGCACATCGTCAAGGCCGCCGAGCGCTACCGCATCCCCACCGCGCTGGTGCGGGCCATCATGCACACGGAGAGCAACTTCAACTCCAATGCCCTGTCTCCCAAGGGCGCCAGCGGGTTGATGCAGCTCATGCCGGCGACGGCCTCGGACATGTACGTGAAGGACATCTTCGACACCCGGGACAACATCGAGGGTGGGGTGCGCTACCTGCGCGTGCTGGCCAACCTCTTCAACGGGGACATGGTGAAGATGGTGGCCGCGTACAACGCGGGCCCGGAAGCCGTGCGCAAGTACGGGGGCCAGGTGCCGCCATACGCGGAGACGCAGGCGTACGTTCGCAAGGTGCTCCAGCTCTACTACCATTATAAAGAGCGCGAACGGCTCACGAAGAACGAGCCCCGCGGGACGGATTCCGATGGCGACGACGCGCGTGACGGGGCGGGGGCAGAAGAGCCCCGTTGACGAGGAGTTCCTCAAGCAGCTCTACCAGGGCGGGGAGTTGCTGGCGCAGGGCCGCGTGCCCGAGGCGCGCCAACTGCTCGAGCGGGCCCACCAGCTCCAACCCCGCAACGAGAAGGGCCGCAACCTGCTCGGGCTGGCCTACTTCAAGCTGGGCCTCTTCGACCGGGCGGCGGAGATCTACGAGGCGCTGGTGCGCGACAACCCGGTGGACGCCACGCTGCGCGTCAACCTGGGACTGGTGTACCTGAAGACGAACGCCCTGCAGCGCGCGATGCGTGAGTTCGAGGCCGCGACGGATCTGCAGCCCGACCACCAGAAGGCGCACAACTACCTGGGACTCGCCCTGGCACAGGCCGGGGAGTACGGCCGCGCCCGCGAGCACTTCGTCAAGGCGGGCAGCGAGGCCATGGCGGAGAAGATGGCCAAGGCCATCGCGGGAGAGAAGGTGCTCCGGCCCTCCAGGTCCGTGCCCGTCATCCCCCGGGCGTCTACGCCCGCTCCGCGTCCGGTGGCTCCCGTGGAAGGGCAGTGGGGCACGCAGTTCGGCCTGGACGAGACGCCCCCCTCCGCGCCCCAGCCCGCGCAGGCGGAGGACTCGGACGACCTGCGGTTCGCCGAGGACGAGGGGCCCGGTGCCCTCTCCGAGAGTCAGTCGGACGCGGCCGGAGCGCGGGCCCCGGCGGACACCCCCGAGGCGGAGTCGGACGCGGCCTTCGCGGAGACGTCCCAGGCGGTGACGCCGAGTGAGCCGTTGCCCCAGTCCCTGGATGAGGCCGTTCCCGAGCTGCCGTCGAGGGTCGCCTTCCGGCCGGGCGCGGACGTGCCGATGCTGGCGGAGCTGGTGCCCGCGCTGGCGCTGGCGGGGGCGAGCCAGACCCAGCCCTTCCGGGTGGGCAACGGCAGCTTCTCCGCGCGAGTGGAGGGCGAGCTGCTCACGCGGCTGGAGGGGCTGGTGGCCTACAGCGGGCAGATCCACTTCCAGCCGGAGGTGAAGCGCTACCGGGGCCGGCCCACGGACGAGCCCTTCGGTGATGGGGCGGGCCGCTTCGTGCGCGCCAGCGGCCAGGGCGTGCTCTTCCTCGAGCCGCCCGCGTCGCGCTCCTTCCTGGCGGTGGACCTGGGGGACGTGGGCGCCTACGTGCGCGAGGAGTGCCTCTTCGCCTTCGAGGAGGCGGTGGCCTTCGAGAATGGCAAGGTGCCCTCGGAGATCGCTCCGGACCTGAGCCTGGTACACCTGCGCGGGCAGGGCAGGGTGGTGCTGAGCCTGGGCGGGACGCTGCGCTCGGTGTTCGTCGCCGAGGAGACACCGGTGACGGTCCCCCTGTCCCACCTGGTGGGCTGGCAGGGCAAGGTGACGCCCCGGGTGGTGCCGCTGCCGGGGGAGGAGGACGCTCCCCGTGTCGCCGTGGAACTGAGCGGTGAAGGATTTGCCCTCATTGCCCTGCCAGTCCGGTAGAAGGCCCCGCCATGGATCGAGCTGAGCGTGCGTTGCGGAAGAAGCAGAAGAAGGAGGAGCGGGCGCGGCGTCGGGCGGCACGTCAGCCGAGCGTGCTCGTCCAGGAGTTCTGGAACCTCCCCAACATCCTGACGCTGGGCCGCATCTTCCTCATCCCCGTCTTCGTCTGGCTCACCTACGACGCGGATCCGCTCTCCTCGCTGCTGGCGGCCGCGGTGTTCGCCGTGGCCTCCATCACCGACGTGGTGGACGGCTACCTGGCGCGCCGTTGGAACCTCATCACCGTGGTGGGCAAGTTCATGGATCCGCTGGCCGACAAGCTCATCGCCATGGCCGCCCTGGTGATGATGGTGCGGCTGGGGCGCATCTCCGCCTGGGTCGTCATCGTGCTGCTGGCGCGCGAGTTCATCGTCAGCGGCCTGCGCACCATCGCGGCGAGCGAGGGCATGGTCATCGCCGCCGGGCAGGAGGGCAAGTGGAAGACCTCGCTGCAACTGGTGGGCATCATCTCCCTGTGCGTGCACTACGAGCACGTCATCGACGTGGGCTTCTACGCGGCGCCCGTGGACTTCAACAAGGCGGGCCAGTTGTTGGTCTACTTGTCGGGGGCGTTCTCGGTGTGGAGCGCCGTCGTGTACTTCCGCGCCTTCCTCTCCATGCTGGCCAGACGGGGGAGCGGAGCGGACGCACAGAAGGCTTGACGCACCTGGGACCGGATTGTATATCCCCCCTCGCTTTCGACGTCGCCGCGAGGCAACGCCGGAGGCAATCAGGAGCGAGTGACGCGGGAATAGCTCAGCGGTAGAGCATCGCCTTGCCAAGGCGAGGGTCGAGGGTTCAAATCCCTTTTCCCGCTCCACCACTCCTCTGATGCGGGAATAGCTCAGCGGTAGAGCATCGCCTTGCCAAGGCGAGGGTCGAGGGTTCAAATCCCTTTTCCCGCTCCAAGAAAAGGCCTCCTGGGAAGCCAGGAGGCCTTTGTTGTTTCCAGCTCTGGTTTGACGAGGCCCTGCCCTTTGCCTATAGGGGGCGCCGCCTCGGGCGGTTCGCCCCCGGGAAGCAGGGCGGCCAGCCATACGGAACGGGAATCCGTGGGGGCCGTTCCCCTCCACCCCTTCCCATGCTGTATGGATAGCGCCGCATGTTCCGCAACCTCCGAGAGCTCTACCAGTACCGGGGCCTCCTGCTGAGCCTGACGCAGCGCGAGCTCAAGGCCCGCTACCGCAACTCGGTGCTCGGGTTCCTCTGGACGTTCCTCAACCCGATGTTGCAGATGGCCGTCTACACGCTCCTCTTCTCCGTCTACATGCGGCAGAAGATGGAGGCGTACACGTACTTCGTGTTCGTGGGGCTGCTGCCGTGGATCTGGTTCAACAGCTCCCTGGGCACCGGGGCCAGCGCCATCAGTGACCGGAGGGATCTGCTCACCAAGGTGCGCTTCCCGGCCCAGGTGCTGCCCGCCTCGGTGGTGACCACCAACCTCATCAACTTCCTGCTGTCCCTGCCGTTGATGATGGTGCTGGGGATGTTCTTCGGCCGCTACCCCTCCTGGCACGTGGTGGCCTTCCCCGCGGTGGTGGTGACCCAGTTGGCCGTGACGCTGGCGCTCGCCTACCTCATCTCCTCGCTCAACGTCACCTTCCGGGACCTGCAGCAGATCGTCACCAACGTGCTGACGCTCTGGTTCTTCGTCACCCCCATCTTCTACCAGGCGACCACCATCCCCGAGCGCTTCCGCACGCTGGCCGTGCTGGCCAACCCCATGGCGGTGATGGTCACCTCCTACCAGGCCATCTTCTACGAGCAGCGGCTGCCGGATGCGGGGCCCCTGCTGCTGTGGATGGCCATTGCCTTCGGTCTGCTCTGGGTCGCGTCCGAAATCTTCGAGCGTCGCCGCGAGGAGTTCGCGGAGTTCATCTGATGCAAGCCCCCTCCAACGATGCCATCGTCCTGCGGGACGTGGTGAAGCGCTTTCGGAAGAGAACCATCCGGGGCGAGTACACGACCTTCAAGTCCGAGCTGGTGCGCTGGCTGCGCGGTCAGCGGCACAAGCAGGACGCCACGGTCATCGAGGCCCTCCGGGGCATCAACCTCACGGTGCCCCGCGGCAAGACGATGGGTATCATCGGCCGCAACGGCTCGGGCAAGAGCACGCTGCTCAAGCTCATCACCGGCATCTACACGCCGACGTCGGGCCACATCGAGCTCAACGGCCGCATCTCCGCGCTGTTGGATCTGGGCGCCGGCTTCCACCCGGACTTCTCCGGGCGGGAGAACATCCTCATCAACGGCGTCATCCTCGGCATGTCGCGCGCGGAGATCCGGGCGCGCATGGATGAGATCATCGCCTTCAGCGAGCTGGGCGACTTCATCGACGAGCCGGTGCGCACGTACTCCAGCGGCATGTACATGCGCCTGGCCTTCGCGGTGGCCACGCACGTGGACCCGGAGATCCTCATCATCGATGAGATCCTCGCGGTGGGCGACGAGCACTTCAGCCGCAAGAGCATGCAGAAGATGACGGAGTTCCGGAACGCCGGGAAGACGATCGTCATCGTCACGCATGACCTGGGCACGCTCGAGCGCTGGTGCGACCTGGCCGCGTGGATCGACGGTGGGCGCATCCGCGAGGTGGGCACGCCCGCGGAGGTCGTCCGGCACTACCGCCAGGCCGTGAACCTCGCGGAGGCCAGTGGCCTGCCCATGCTCGCGCCCGCCCTGTCTCCCGACGGCGGCGCCCTGCCCACGCTGGAGGCGGCGGCGCAGCGTCCCGGTTCCCCGGTCAGCCTCGAGCTGCTCCGGCTGACGAATCCCCGCGGCGAGGATGTGAAGGAGATCGGCACGGAGGAGGGCCTGGAGGTCCACATCGGCTACAACGCCACGCAACCGGTGGAGGATCTGGGCTTCTCGCTGGCGTTGATGCGCTCGGATGGCACGATGATCTACCGCATCACCACCTTCGCCGATGACGCCCGGATGCCCGGTGTCGTCTCCGGGCGTGGGACGGCGCGGTTGAGCATCGAGCGGCTCGGGCTGCTGTCCGGGGACTACACGTTCGATGTGTCCGCCCGGACGGCCAGTGGGTCCGTCTACGACGAGCGCAAGGGCGTGTGTCCGTTCTCGGTGCGTGTCTCCGGCGCGGACGAGGGGCTGGTGAGGTTGGTGCACCGCTGGCGGCTGGATGGCGTCGCCGAGGCGGCTCCCGTGAGACAGGTCGTCTCGTGAGCCGGGGCGGTCCGGCGCCGGGCTCGAGTCCCGTGTGGCTCGGCATCGTGCTGTACCGCAACTCTCGCGAGGAGCTGGAACGGCTCGTCGCCTCGCTGGCCGCGACCCGGGAGACGCCGGGGACACCGGCCTTCCAGGTGCGCTGGCTGGACAACTCGCCCACCGAGGCGCTGCGCGACGTGGTGCTCACGGTGTCACCGGGGGCGGACTACCGCTTCTCCGGGGCCAACCTGGGTTTTGGCGTGGCCCACAACCGGCTCATGGCCGAGGCGTTCGCGGACCCCTCGGTGCGCCACTACGTCTGCGTCAACCCGGACGGCGTGCTGCACCCCGAGTGTCTGCGCGAGCTCGTCACCGAGGCGGAGCGGCGGCCTCGTACGGGGCTGGTGGAGGCCCGGCTCTTCCCCGATGAGCTGCCCAAGCCGTACGACCCGGAGACGCACGAGACGCCCTGGTGCTCCGGGTGCGTGCTGCTGGTGCGGCGCGAGCTGTTCGAGTCCATCGGCGGCTTCGACGAGCGCTTCTTCATGTACTGCGAGGACGTGGACCTGTCCTGGCGGGCTCGCGCCGCGGGCTTCTCCGTCCGCGTGGCGCCTCGGGCGTTGGTGCATCACTACACGGTGACGCGGGAGCTCAGCCCGGACCGCGAGCGCCGCGTGCGCCGCAGCGCCGCCTTGCTGGGCGCCAAGTACGGTGACCTGGAGTTCGCCCGGGCCCGCATGAAGGAATACCTGGAGCTCGGTGGTGCGCCCTTCGAGCTTCCCAAGGAGTCCCGTCCGCCCCGCGCACTGGCCCGGGTGGCCGACTTCCAGCACCTCTTCGAGTTCGCGGAGCCTCGTTGGTGAGCACCGGCGCGCGTGACTCGGTTCTTCTGGAGACGCTGGACTCCCGGCTGAGCGGGCTCGTGCGGGAGCGCGTCCGGGCAGGGGACCGCGTGGCTCTCCTGGGTGAGGCGCCGGAGCTGGCCCGGGCCCTCGAGGCCGCGGGTTGTGCGGTGCTCGCGGTGCCGGCCACGGGCGAGCGGGTGGAGCGGATGCGTGCGTTCGCTCCCACCCACGTGGTGCTCCCGGTGGAGGAGGGGGAGCCGTTGCCCCAGGTGCGCGAGGCCTCCGAGGCCGCTCCCGGTGCCGAGCTCCTCCTGGCGATGCGCAACGCCGGTGCGTCGGCTGCCCTGCTGGAGACGTTGTTGGGGATGGCTCCGGGCCGGCCGGGCTCATCGGCCGAGGCCGTGCTGCGGGGCCTGACCGAGCTTGGACTCGAGGTGCGGCACCAGGAGCTCATTCCCTGCCAGGACTCCACGGCGGAGCTGGCCCCGGATACCGCGCGTGCCCTCCGGCGGCTCCTGGCGCAGCTCAGCCCCACCTCCGAGGCGGATGGGGTGTTGCTGGCCCTTGGGCGTGCTGCCTCGCGTGCTCCTTCGCGGGAGCCGGGGCTGCTCAGCATCGTGCTCTGGGCGGGAGACACGCCCGCGGCCTCGCTCGACGAGACGCTCTTCTCGCTCGCGTGTCAGGAGTACCGCCCGCTGGAACTGCTCGTGGTGCTGCCTCCGGGAGCCTCCCTGAAGGAACCGGACGCCCGCGCGCTGCTGGAACGCCACCGACGGCTCCGAGACTTCTCCTACCAGCTCATCCGCGTCCCCGAAGGCGGGATGGCCCGGGGCGTGCGCGAGGCTCGGGGCCAGTACCTGTCCTTCCTCGATGCCTCGTGCGTCGTGTACCCCGCCCACTACGTGCAACTCGTCCAGCGGCTGCGCGAGGGCTCCGCGGCGTGGGCCTTCGCTCGTTCCCGGTGGACGCTCGTTCGCGAGACGGCGGGGGGGCGCTTCATCGCGGAGAAGAAGCCCTTCCCGTTGGGCGACCACTTCGAGTTCTCCCATCTGCTGGAGCACCCGGCCCTGTTGTACGGGCTTGTCATCGATCGCTCGCGCGTGGGCGCGCTGCCGCTGGAGGTGGCGGATCCGGTGGAGGCTCCTCGGGCGGATCTGCCCGCGCGGCTGGCGAGTCTCTTCGAGCCCGTCTTCACCGCGGGGCTCGCGACGTGGGAGTGGCGCGCGCTCGGACCCGAGCCCATGGCGCTTCCCGCTCCGCCCCTCCAGGTGCTGCTCCCGCTCGCGTCGCTGGAGGAGCGGTTGGCCCGGGCCCAGGCCCGCGGCGAGAGCACCAAGGGTCTGCGTTATCAGGCCATCGACCGGCTCAACCAGCGCCTCCGGGAGCGCTTCCCTGGCACGCACGCCCGGGTCCGCTCCCTGGTCTCCCGCGTGCTGCGGTAGCGGAGTCCTTGGACCTGGTGTCAGGACCGCCGGTTCCGTCCCTTGGGGGCCCGCTCGGAAGGCACCTGCTCGGAAGGCGTCTGCTCAGGAGCCGACTGCTCCAGTGCGGCCAGCCGGGCCATGACCTCGCGGCGCCAGGCCGTCTGGGTCCGCGACTCCTCGCGCTGGTGCTCATAGATGAGCGCCAGCGAGTCGAGGATGGCCTCGTTGAACTCCACCTGCTTGCGCAGCATCTCGTTGATGAAGGGCTGGAAGGCGAGCCGGAAGGCGCGCTTGGCCGTCACCAGCATGGGCCCCACCACCGGGCGGTGCGAGGTGGGCGGCTCCGCGTAGCGGCTGTCCTTCTTCGAGCGGGGCGCCTGGAGGATGGGCGGCCATTCCGTCTCGGCCGGAGCCCGCTGCGAGGCGTCCAGCAGCCGGCGGAGCGACTCCACCTGCTCGGGCGCGGGCTCGGGCAGCCGTGCGGCCTCCTCCGCGAGGCGCTCGGCGGTCGGGGTCGTGGTGAGGAGATCTTCAGGACGCACGGAGGGCTCCAGTGGCCCGCAGGGCCTGGACGAGCGCGGACACGGTGGGCTCCGGCCGGCTGGGATCGAAGGTGAGCAGCCGCTGCCCCAGGCGCTCGCCCACGTCGGGCGCGGAGAGCGGGCGGGACGTGTCGCGGACCCCCCAGGCCTCGGCGGACAGGTGGGGCAGGGTGTCCCGGGCGAGCAGTGAATCCGCGGGCAGGAAGACGGTGGGCACACGCGAGGCGCGCAGTGCCGTCTCCAGCGACGAGGAGCCGGGAAGCTCACGCGACGCATCCCGGGGCAGGGGCTCGTCGGGGGTGAAGGCGCGCACCTCCAGGCCTCCCACGCGCAGCGAGCGCGGCGCCAGCTCCACCGGCCGGGGCTGGGGATCCAGCGTCAGCAGGCGTGCCCCGGGCAGTTGCTCCACCAGCCGCCGTGCCAGCTCGGACGCGGGCGCCTCCGGAGCGGCCACGAAGCCGGGGCACACGAGGTTCACGCCCGAGGCCCCGCTCCCGGTGGCCGGTGCACGCAGGGTGCCCTCCAGGAAGGGCTGGAGCCCCTCGCGCACGGCCTCGGCCACGGCGTCCTGGCCGAGCTGCTCCACCCGGGCGCGCTGGGCGGCGACCATCTCCCGCCGCAGGGCCGGGTCGCGCTCCAGCACCGCGAGCAACCGCGCAATCTCCAGGGGGTCGTTCGTCAGCGAGGCCACGCCCGCGCCCCCCATCGTCTCGGGCACGGCGGCGGCGCCATACGCCACCACGGGCACGCCGCGATACATGGCCTCCAGCAGCGGCACGCCGAAGCCCTCGTGCCGGCTCATGGAGAGGTACGCCGAGGCCACCGAGAAGCACGCGGACAGCTGCGCCGCGCTCACCCGCCCGAGGAACTGCACGCGCTCGGCCCCGAGCATCTCCTTCAGCCCGTACAGGTACGCGCCATACGGCGTCTCCCGGTTGAGGTAGCCCGCCACGAGCAGCCGGCTCCGGGGCTGGTACAGCCGCTGCCAGGCGGTGAAGACGCGCAGCACGTCGTCCACCCGCTTGCTCGGCACCGCGCGGCCCACGAAGAGGAGGTTGGCGCACCCGTCATCCAGCTCGGCGCGCAGCACCGGATCCGGCTCCACGTCGAAGGCCCGCCAGTCCACCGCGAAGGGCAGCACCGACACGTGCGGGTAGCCCGCCGCCACCAGTTCCTCGGCGCTGAAGCGCGAATACGCCCACGCGCACTCCACCATCGGCCTCATCGCCAGCAGCTCGTCCCGGGCCGCCTCGCAGGCCTGGGCCACCTTGCGCTCGAAACCCTCGAAGAGCCGGGCCGGCGTGACGTTGTGGTACACGACCGCCTTGCGCCCCGGCGAGCGGGCGATCAGCGGCACCAGCCTCGACTCGAAGCTGTGGTGGATGATGAGGGCACTCGAATCATCCGCCTCGCGCGGATAATCCTTCGCGGGCCGTACCAGGGGCCGGCACTCCTCGTCCCACTGGTCCGCGTAGATCTCCGAGGCGTAACCCCAGCTCCGCAGCAACTCGCGCAGGTAGCGCACCTGGTTGCCCACCGCGTCGCCCCAGGCCAGCCGAGGGACCAGCTGGTGGACCGCTCGGGCCGCTGATGGCCCGGCCGCCCGTCTGCTTCTCGGGATTCTCACGATGCTTCCAGCGTCTACCTGCTGGGAGGTCCGCACACAAGGCTGCCTTGACGCGCACCGCCCCCTTCGCTACTCAGGCCCCCGGTATTCACTTCTTTACTCTCCGAGTTCGTCGATGAACGTCCTGGTCACGGGTGGCTGCGGTTTCATTGGGTCCAACCTCGTCAAGTACCTGCGCCGCGTGCGGCCCGACTGGACGCTCGTCAATCTCGACAAGCTCACGTACGCGGGCAACCTCGAGAACCTCAAGGAGCTCGAGGGCGACCCCAAGCACATCTTCGTGCGCGGCGACGTGGCCAACCGCGAGCTCGTCGAGCACCTGATGGGCGTGCACCGCATCGACGCCGTCATGCACCTGGCGGCCGAGAGCCACGTGGACCGCTCCATCATGGGCCCCGAGGCCTTCATCCAGGCCAACGTGCTCGGCACCCAGCAGCTGCTCGAGGCCAGCCGCGTGCGCGGCATCAAGCGCTTCCTCATGGTCTCCACCGACGAGGTGTACGGCTCGCTCGGCCCCACCGGCTACTTCACCGAGACCTCGCCGCTGCAGCCCTCCAGCCCCTACTCGGCCTCCAAGACGAGCTCGGACCTGCTCGCGCTGGCCTGGCACCACACCTTCGGCATGGACGTGGTGGTGACGCGCTGCTCCAACAACTACGGCCGCTACCAGTTCCCCGAGAAGCTCATCCCCCTCATGGTCGTCAACGCCCTGCACGACAAGCCGCTGCCCGTCTACGGCGACGGCGCCAACGTGCGCGACTGGCTCCACGTGGAGGACCACTGCTCGGCGCTCCTCACCGCGCTGGAGAAGGGCAAGTCCGGTCAGGTCTACAACATCGGCGGCAACTCCGAGCGCAAGAACATCGAGATCGTCAAGGCGATCCTCGGCCTGCTCGACAAGCCCGAGTCCCTCATCAAGTACGTGAAGGACCGCCCGGGCCATGACCGGCGCTACGCCATCGACCCCACGAAGATCCGCACGGAGCTGGGCTGGACGCCGTCGCACACCTTCGAGCAGGGCCTGCAGGAGACGGTGCGCTGGTACGTGGACAACGCGGCCTGGTGGGAGCGCGTGATGAGCGGCGCCTACCGCCAGTACTTCGAGTCGCAGTACCGCACGCGCCTCAACGGCTGAGCCAGGAGCCTCTCCCATGCGATTCCTCGTCACGGGTTCCAACGGGCTGGTGGGCAGCCGCGTGTGCACGCTCCTCGAGAAGGGCGGGCACGAGGTGGTGGGTCTGGGCCGCGGTCCGCGCCGCACCGACGGCGCCTACCGGTATGTGGAGTGCGACCTCACGCGCGAGCAGGACGTGGCCGCCGCCCTCGAGGCCGCGGCTCCCGAGGTCATCATCCATCCGGCCTCCATGACGGAGGTGGATGCCTGCGAGCGCGAGCCGGAGCAGGCGTACGCGGCCAACGTCACCGCGGTGGCGGCGGTGGCCCGGGGCGCGCGCAAGCTGGGCGCGCACCTGGTGCACGTCTCCACGGACTACGTCTTCGACGGCGAGCACGGGCCCTACGACGAGCAGGCGCTGCCCAACCCGCGCGGCGTCTACGCCCTCACCAAGCACATGGGGGAGCAGGCCGCCCGCACCTTCGTGCCGGGCTGCGCCATCGCGCGCACCGCCGTGGTGTACGGCTGGCCCATGGCGGGCCGTCCCAACTTCGGCGCGTGGCTGGTGGGTGCCCTGGAGAAGGGTCAGCCCGTGAAGCTCTTCGAGGACCAGTTCGTCTCCGCGAGCCTCGCCGACAGCGTGGCCGCCATGCTGGTGGAGCTGGGCGAGCGCAAGCTGGGGGGCATCTGGAACACCTGCGGCGCGGACGTGGTGGATCGCGTCAGCTTCGGCCGAGCGGTGTGCGAGGTGTTCGGCTTCGATCCGGGCCTCATCACGCCTACCCGCCTGGCGGACATGAAGCTGGCGAGCCCTCGCCCGCTCCGCAGTGGCCTCAAGGTGGACAAGGTCCGCACCCAGCTGCGCACCCAGCCGCTGCCGTTGGCTGAGTCCCTGGCCCGCTTCCATGCCGCTTGGAAGGACGGGCGGGGTGCTTGAACGAAGCGCTTCGGGGCGGGTATAGCCTTCCCGAGGTCTGCAAACAGAGTGCGTCTGAGGGCCGGAGCGCGCTCCACCCGGCAGACCTTCCGAGGAAAGTCATGAAGGGAATCGTTCTCGCCGGGGGCTCCGGCACCCGTCTGTATCCGCTCACGCGCGTGGTCAGCAAGCAGCTGCTGCCCGTGTATGACAAGCCGATGATCTACTACCCGGTCACCACGCTGATGCTGGCGGGCATCCGGGACATCCTGATCATCTCCACGCCCACGGATCTGCCGCGCTTCGAGGAGCTGCTCGGCAGCGGCAAGCAGTGGGGCGTGAACTTCCAGTACGCGGTGCAGCCCAGCCCGGACGGGCTCGCCCAGGCCTTCATCATCGGCCGCGAGTTCGTGGGCAAGGACAAGGTGTCGCTCATCCTCGGCGACAACATCTTCTACGGCCACGGCCTGAGCGAGCTGGTGCAGCGCGCGGCGGCGCGTGAGTCGGGCGCCACCGTGTTCGGCTACTACGTGAAGGATCCCGAGCGCTACGGCGTGGTGGAGCTGGACGCGAACAACCGCGCGCTGAGCCTCGAGGAGAAGCCGGCCCAGCCCAAGTCCCACTACGCGGTGACGGGCCTGTACTTCTACGACAACCAGGTGCTGGACATCGCGAAGAACCTCAAGCCCTCCGCGCGCGGCGAGCTGGAGATCACCGACGTCAACATCGCCTACCTGCGCCAGCAGCAGCTGCAGGTGGAGCTGATGGGCCGCGGCTACGCGTGGCTGGACACCGGCACCCACGAGTCGCTGATGGAGGCCTCCAACTTCATCCAGATCATCGAGCACCGCCAGGGCCTCAAGGTGGCGTGCCCCGAGGAGATCGCCTACCGCATGGGCTACATCACCGCGGCCCAGGTGGCCGAGCAGGCCCACCCCATGCGCAAGAACGAGTACGGGCGCTACCTGCTGGATCTCATCGAGAACAAGGGAGCCCGCACGTGAACGTCGTGAAGACGGAGCTGCCCGGCGTCCTCATCCTCGAGCCCAAGCGCTTCGGCGACGATCGCGGCTTCTTCATGGAGATGTTCCATGCGAAGCGCTACGAGGAGCTCGGCATCCACGGGCCCTTCGTGCAGGACAACTTCTCGCGCTCGGCGAAGGGCATCCTCCGCGGCCTGCACTTCCAGGAGCCCAATGCCCAGGGCAAGCTGGTGCAGGTGGTGGCCGGTGCCGTCTACGACGTGGCGGTGGACATCCGCCGCGGCTCGCCCACCTTCGGGAAGTTCGTGGGCGTGGAGCTGAGCGCGGACAACCGGCGCCAGCTGTGGGTGCCGGCGGGCTTCGCGCACGGCTTCTGCGTCCTCTCCGAGAGCGCGGACTTCCACTACAAGTGCACGGACTTCTACTCGCCCACCACCGAGCGCGGCATCGCCTGGAATGACCCGGACCTGGGCATCCCCTGGCCGGTGACGTCGCCGCTGCTGTCGCCCAAGGACGCGGCCGCGCCCCGTCTGAAGGACGCGCCGGTGCTGCCCGTCTACGCGGGCTGAGCGCCGCCCTCCTCGCGGCCGGTGGCGTGAAGGGCGAACGCCTTCAACGCCTCGGCCGTGTGGAGGATGGCCTTGTCCCAGGACAGCTCGCGCACGTAGACGAAGCCGGCGGCGATCTGCCGCTGCCGGTACGGCTCGTCCTCGAGCAGCCGGCACACCGCGTCGGCGATGCTCGTCACGTTGGGAGGGGCCAGCACCACGGCTCCCTCCGGGTAGGCGGCGCGGGTGCTCTCCACGTCCACCTCCACCACCGGGCAGCCACACGCCGCCATCTCCTGCGGCAGCAGGCTGTAGTTGGTGAAGGACAGGCACACGCCCACGTCGCAGCTGGAGAACAGCCGCCGCAGCTGCGCGAAGTCCAGCACGCCATGCCCCACGAAGGGGACGGGCAGGTCCGAGGGCTCCACTCCCGCCCCGGCGATGTGGAGCTCCACGTCCGGGAAGCGCTCCTTCACCTTCTTCAGGGCGAGCGCGACGATCTGGAAGCCCCGGCGCGTGGTGTGCGGCCGCATGTACGCGAAGACGCGGCGCGCCCCTCCCTCGCGGACCGGCTCCGGGTAGTAGATGGCGTGGTCCACCGCCAGCGGGAAGCTCCGGGTGACCATGCCGTACTTCTCGCGCATCCGCCGCTCGAGCCAGGTGCCCGCCGTCAGCCCGTAGAAGCCGAAGCGGTAGGTGTCCTCCGCGAGCTGCCACTCGGCGCCCATGGGGAAGAAGGCCGGCTCGTAGTCCTGGATGAAGTACGCCTTCACCGGAGCGCAGGTGCTGGCCCGCACCACGTAGGCCGTCTGCCACGCCGTGGCCATCACGATGTCCGCCGGCTCCATCTCCCCCTCGAGGTGGCACACCGGTGCGGCGATGGGCGTGTACCACTCGTGCACCTGCGCCTGCAGCCGCATCGGCTGACGCGCCATGTTGCCGCTGTCCACCAGGTACACCCGGCACCGATGGCCCATCCGCTCCAGCCATTGGATGGTGCGGAAGATGGTCATGTGCCCGCCGCCGCCCCGGCCGAAGCCCGGCACCACCCAGTTGATGACCAGGTGCTCGGGATCCACCTGCCGCCGCCCGGCCACCGGGGGCGGAGCGCTCGGGCGGGGAGGCTCGATGAAGCGGTAGTGGCTGGCCTCCCACCACCCCCGTTCGGGCGCGTGGGTGGACCGCAGGGCGCGCCGGATGTCGAGGAGCGTCGAGCTGATGCCCTGGTGCTTGTATTGCCGGTAGCCGGCCACCGTCTTGCGGACGAGCTGGAACGCCGTCCCGAGCTTGCCGTGCTCGTCCATCGCTTGCGCGCAGGTCTGCTTCACGTCCTCCAGCAGCGAGGAGCGGCCATGCCGCTGTCCGGCGTCCCCCTTGAGCTCATGATGCTGGGAGATGCGGCGCACGAGCCCCTCCGGCAGCAGCTCGTACCGGTCCCCGAGGAACCAGCCCAGCCCCTGGCCCACGTCGCGGCCGAGCGTGAGCACCGCCTGGGAGAAGTGGGCCCGGCGCACGTCCTGGACGGACTGACGGAGCTTGTCGCGCATCAGCGCGCGGATGCCGGGCAGGTGCGGTGGGTCGAAGTACTCGCGGTGGAAGCGCGCCTCGTCGAAGGCGCGGCGGGCCTGGGTCAGCGGCGAGTAGTTGTGGCTGTGCCGCACCACGGCCCGGGGCGCGTAGGCCTTGATGTAGCCCGCCTCGAGGATGTCCGCGCCCCAGAGCTGATCCTCCATGAACTCCACGTCCCGGTAGGGGATGCGGGCCCAGACCGAGCGGCGGAGGGCGGCGTTGTTGTCGGAGAAGAAGCGGTAGTGGCCCTTGTGGGCCTCGTAGTGCGCCCAGCCCTCGGGGCCCGGGCGGATGCGGAAGAGGGTGGTGTCCGCGCCGAACCGGGCGAAGTGCCGCTCCAGCATGAAGGACTCGGAGGGGATGCAGCCGGGGTGCGGCTTGTGGCGCCCGAAGACGCCGGCCACCTCCTCGTTTTCGCGCAGGGGGGCGATCAGCTCCCGCAGCCACGCGGTGTCATCCGGCACGGCATCCTGCGTGAGGAGCGCCACGAAGGGGGTGGGGCTGTTCTGGATGGCCAGGTTGCGGGTGCGGCCGTGGCCGAAGTCCGCGGGCTCGATGCACAGCAGCCGCGCGGGGAACGAGCGGATGATGTCCAGGGAGCCGTCCCGGGAGCCGCTGTCCACGCAGAGGACCTCATAGGGGAAGTCCGTCTGCTGGGAGAAGACCGCGGCGAGGCACTCGCGCAGCAGCCCGCCCCCGTTCTTCACGGGGATGATGACCGTCACCAACGGGATGTCTTGCTTCATGGATTGGCTGCTCCAGCATCCAGGGCGCGGACGGGCAGGCGGGCGCTCGCTCCCTTCACCCGTGGCCGAGGATGCTTGCTCATGGGCGGGCTCTATACCTCATCCCCCGGGTGCTCCGGGAGGAGGCGGGCAGACGGCCTCAAGTGGCCGGGAGACCGGGTGGGGCAGGGGAGCGGAATGCGCATCCTTGGACTGTCACCTAGGAGGAGGCGCGATGGTGCTCCCGGGCAAGGGAATGAGTTGGAAGGAGTTCTTCACCGAGGTGAAGAACGAATACAAGAACGACAAGATCAGCAACGTGGCCGGCTCGGTCACGTTCTTCGCCGTGCTGGCGCTGTTCCCGTTCCTGCTGTTCCTCGTGGCGCTCGCGAGCCTCGTCATCGATCCCGCCCAGGCCGAGGTGCTCATCCAGGAGCTGGGCCGGGTGGCACCGGAGGCGGTGACGCAGATCGTGGGCCAGCGCCTGCACGACCTGGCGGCGGGCAACAACGTGGGCCTGCTGACGGTGGGTGCGTTGGGCGCGGTGTGGGCGGCCTCGGGCGGCGTGGTGGCGATGATGGACGCGCTCAACACCGTCTATGACGTGGAGGAATCGCGGCCCTTCTGGAAGGTGCGGGGCATCGCCATCCTGATGACGCTGGGCGGCGCGGTGCTCTCCATCCTCGCCTCGTTGGCCATGGTGGCCACGCCGGCCGTGGCGAAGTTCCTCGGGGAGCCGCTCGGCACCCTCGTCATGTGGCTGCGCCTGCCCTTCGCCGGCCTGCTCATGATGTTCATCCTGGCGCTCGTCTACTACCTGCTGCCGGACGTGAAGCAGTCCTTCAAGTTCATCACGCCCGGCTCGGTGCTGGGCGTCGTCGTCTGGTTGATCGCGTCCTGGGGCTTCTCGCTGTACGTGCGCAACTTCGGCAGCTACGACGCGAACTACGGCGCGCTCGGCGGTGTCATCGTCATGCTGCTGTGGATGTGGATCTCCTCGCAGGTCATCCTGCTGGGCGCGGAGATCAACGCCGTGCTCGAGCACAAGTCGCCCGAGGGCAAGTCTCCGGGCCAGAAGCGGCCGGGCCAGGGCGGCCCCCGCATGACCAAGGGAGAGAAGCGGGAGCAGGAGCAGAAGGAGCTGGAGGAGCGCCTGCGTCCCTCGCCTCCGCCGCGGCCCGCGCCGGCCCGGATGACGCCGCTGGGGGCGGCGACCACCTGGGCCACGGGCTTCGGGCTGGGGTTGTTCCTCTTGCGCCGCGGCAACCGGTAACGGCCCTCGCGGACGCGCCGCGAGCGCCTCGGCCCGCCGCCTGGCTAGCGACGCTGGGCGGCGTGGTACGGGTTCTTCTCGAGGAACTCGGCGAAGGTGCCGTTGAAGTCGCTGACCGGCTTGCCCTCCTCCAGGCTCCAGATGCGGGTGGCCACCTCGGAGATGAGCTCCTGGTCGTGCGTCACGATGATGGCCGTGCCCTCGTACTTCTGCAGACCCTCGGCGAGCGCGCTGATGGACTCCAGGTCCAGGTGGTTGGTGGGCTCGTCGAAGATCAACATGTTGTCCATGTTGAGCATCAGCTTGCAGAGCAGCAGGCGCACCGTCTCACCACCGGACAGGGTGTCGGTGGGCTTCATGCGCTCCTCGCCGGAGAAGAGCATGCGGCCGAGCACCCCGGAGATCTCCTCGTTGGTGAGCTTGGTGTTGATGTCGCGCAGCCACTCGAAGGCGGTGGTGCCCTTGCGGATGGTGCCGTGGTGGTCCTGCGGCAGGTAGCCCATGGCGGCCTGGTGGCCCCAGGTGAGCTTCCCCGCGTCCGCCTCGATCTGCCCGGCGAGCATCTTCACCAGGGTGGACTTGCCCACGCCGTTGCGGCCGATGACGCAGATCTTCTCGCCCTTGCAGATGAGGCCGCTGAAGGGCTTGATGACCGTCTGGCCGTCGTAGCTCTTGGTGAGCCCGTCGAACTGCAGCGTCTGCTTGCCGCTGGCCTGCTTCACATCGAAGCGGATGAAGGGCCGCGCGATGTTCGAGCGCTTGAGATCATCCGTCTTCAGCTTGTCGATCTGCTTGATGCGGCTCTGCACCTGGGAGGCGCGCGTACCGGCGTGGAAGCGGGCGACGAAGTCCTGCAGCTGGGCGATCTTCTTCTTCTTCTCGGAGACCTCGGACTCGACGCGGCTGCGCAACTGGGCCTTCTGGCGCACCATGTCGTCGTAGCCACCGTTGTACTGGATGATGGTCTCGTAATCGATGTCCGCGATGTGCGTGCAGATGGAGTTGAGGAAGTGCCGGTCGTGGCTGATGGTGATGAGCACGCCCTCGAAGGCCATGAGGAACGTCTCCAGCCAGCGGATGGAGTCGATGTCCAGGTTGTTGGTGGGCTCGTCGAGCAGCAGGCCCTGGGGCTTGCCGAAGAGGGCCTGGGCGAGCAGCACGCGCAGCTTGAGGCCGCCGGTGAGCTGCTTCATGGGGCCCTCGTGGGAGGCCGCGGGGATGCCGAGACCCTCGAGGAGCGAGGCGGCCTCGGACTCGGCGCTGTAGCCGTCCTCCTCGGCGATGACCATCTCGAGATCGCCGAGGCGGTTGCCATCGTCGTCGGAGATGTCGGACCTGGCGAGGATGGTGTCCTTCTCCTTCATGGCGTCCCAGAGGGCCTTGTTGCCCATGAGGACGACGTCGAGGACGCGGTTGTCCTCGTAGCGGAAGTGGTCCTGGCGGAGGATTCCCAGCTTCTTGGGCCGGGAGATGGTCCCCATGTCGGCTTCCTCGTCTCCGGCGAGGATCTTCATGAACGTGGACTTGCCCGCCCCGTTGGGGCCGGTGAGGCCGTAGCGGCGGCCGGGCGAGAAGGCGACGTTGACCTCCTCGAAGAGCTTCTTGGGCCCGTAGGCCTTGGAGACGTTGACGATGGTGAACATGGGGGGCGCTTTCTAGCGGAAGGGGTAGGCGGCCGAAAGGCGCGCGACACGTTGAATTCGCCGGGACCGGCGGTGAAGACCCCTTGTAACCCCACTCGCTGGGCTTTCTATGCCCCCGGAAGGCACCGGCGAGGCGCCAGGGGCAGGCGGCAATGTGGGATAACCCCCAGGCCCCTGGCTGCCCGGCTGGTGGACTAGGGGCGAGGGGGCACGGTGGCCGCCTGGCCCGGGGGTTCCGGGGAGATGAGGTCCATGCCGTTGAAGACCCGTCCATTCAGACGGCGCGCCAGTTCCAGCGCGGCCTTCAGGAAGACGTCCTCGGAGAAGACTTCAGAGGTTCCCACGACGCCGACCAGCCACTTGGTTCCACCCACGAAGCGAAGCAATTCGGTCTTGGCGGGTTCAGGGAGGTCCTCACGTCGCCAGAAGTGACCGCTGGTACCCAGGATGATCCTGCTGAACGGATCCAGCGGTCCGGTGTACTCCAGGGAATTGAACGTGAGCGTTCCCTGGGCGCTCTTGAAACTGGCGGAGTTCCATCGCTCGGGTTCACCCTCCCAGTGCAACAACCACCCGGGAAGCACATCCCGCACAGCCTCGATGGCTTGGTGATCAACGACCGGGCTGTAGATGGTGCACCGCACGCTGCCTTCCTCTCTTACCTGGGACGCTCACCGGATGTCCCCGTCTACCAGGTGACAGGGGACCGTCCCAGTTCGAGCCTAGACTCGTGGCTCGGGGGAGATGAGGTCCATGCCGTTGACGAAGACCCTTCCGTTCAGGCGGCGCGCCAGCTCCAGCGCGGCCTTCAGGAAGACGTCTTCGGAGAGGACCTCCGAGGTTCCCACGACGCCGACCAGCCACTTGGTATGTGCCACGAAGTCCTGCAACTCCTCCCTGACGGGTTTGGGAAGATCCTCGCGGCGTCCAAAATAACTGTAGCTACCGAGGATGATCTTGCCGAACTGATCCATCGGTCCCGTGAACACCAAGGAGTTGAACGTGAGCGTTCCCTGGGCACTCTTGAAGATCGCGGAACTCCATTGCTCGGGTTCGCCCTCCCAGTGCAGCAACCACCCGGGAAGCACATCCCGCACGGAATGGACAGCCTGATGATCAATGACCGGGCTGTAGATGGTGCAACGCACGTTTCTTCCTCTCTTTACCGGGGACGTCCACCGGAATTCTCCCGGCCTCCAGAATGGCCCGTACGAGCATGCGTGTCACGATCAACCAGTTGGAGCGTCAATCCGTCTTCATGGTGATGCCAGGTCAGCCCCGGAATGCGCGGCCAGCCCTTGTTGATGGCCTCGAGTTGCTCTGGGGTAAAAATGGCTTTCATCACTGGTTTTTGCTCCAGTGTTTCCCGGAGTTGGCGTGAAGCCTCCGTGAACTGGCGGGTGTCGCTCACCTCGGGGCCGCGGAGTTCCTCGGGGATGATGATCTCCACGATGGGTTCGAAGACCGGGTAGCCACCGCTGTTGTAGAGAACCCCCGTCACCGGATGTTTCTGGCCCGCCATGTGCTCGTTCTTGTGCGAGCGGGCCTTCTCGCATTCCGAGACCTGGCCGGGCGCGTGGGCCGTGCCCGGGAGGAGGACGAGCGCGGCGACCCGGACCCAGAAGGGCATGGGGAGTGCGATGGGCTGGGGCGCCCTGTCTGGCGGTGACTGCACGGCCGTGGGGCTCGGCGTCGGTGATGGGATGGGAGGCCGCGGCTGGGGGCTCGGCGCGATGCGGGGCGGAGACGAGGGCTCGCCCGGCGCATCCAGGCCCGGTGGTGGAGGGCCCGGCCGGAACACGGGCTTCGGTGCGGGGACATCCGCATGGCCGGACGGATGGGCCATGAGCCGCAGGGTCCCCTGCCTCATGGGCGCGAAACCGGTGGAGGGGCCCGCCGGTGCCCGTTCCCCCTCCCGCGCCTCTCCGGCGTGCCACGCTTCGTCCCTGGCGCTCGTTTCATCCAGGAACGAGGGCGTGAGCGGGCGGTACCTGGAGTGGGCGAGCAGGCCCCCCACAGGTGGCCGCAGGGGCCTCCGCGAGGCACACCCGACGGAGAGTACCCACGCTGCCAGCACCAGAGCCCATGTCCCCGCGCGATGAAGACAGGGGCGCGGGCCCCGGGAGGACTGGAGCGGCCAGGTGCCGGAACGCGGAGGCATGTCGGACCTCTTCCCTGGAAGCGATAGGAGCTCGGGACTTCACTCCTGGATTACAGGGAAGGTCTGACAGTCAGGTTCCGTGCGCTCTTGCTCAGGTGTGGCCGACGAGGACCCCGGGGCCGACGTAGACGGTGCCCGCCGGGCGCAGGATGTAGGTCCCCGTCGAGACGTCGTAATAGATGTTCGCGGTTCCGCCAGTCACCGCCCGCGCCTCGCCCTCGGTGAGCTCGGGGAGCCGCGAGAGCACCTCCGCACCGCGCCGGGACGCCTGGTTCTTGTTCATCGTCCTCATGTCCGTATCCCTCCTGACTGCGTTTCGTTCAGAGGGGTTACGCGCCCGGCCCGCGTTTGGATGGGTGCGGCTCCGTGGCTCGGAACACGCCCGGCTGGCTGCCCGGTGCTTACTGTGTGCTGCGGCCCGGGCCGTGGAATGATGGGGGCATGTCGAGGCCGCTGATCACCACCGTGGGTTGCTGCACCAGCACCACCGCCCGCATCGCCATCACCGCGAAGAATGGCCTCTCCCATGCCCGGCTCGCGTTCCGCTCGGGGGAGGGCGCCCTCCAGGAGCGCACCCTGCGCCTGTGCCGGCCCGAGGGCTCCTCCTTCCTCCACGGCTCGTTCGAGCTGGAGGGGCTCGCCGTGTCCTCCACGGTCGAGTACGCGGTGGCCGTCTCGTCCTCGGAGGAGGGGCTTCCCTCGCTCCAGGAGCTCTCGTGCGCGAGCGGCCTCTCCCGCTTCCGGCTGCTGCCTCCGCCCGGCCAGCCGCTGCGCATCGGCCTGGTGAGCTGCAATGGCTGCCACACGGTGACCGAGCCCTCCCGGCGCCATGCCATGTGGAAGCGGCTCGGCGAGGTGGTCGCGGCGGGGGAGGTGGACCTGCTCATCCACCTGGGAGATCAAATCTACGCGGACCACATCCGCGAGGCGTGGCAGCGCGCCGGCCACGATGACTGCCTGACGCCCCAGAACGAGGAGCTGATGCAGCGGCTGCGCGAGTCCTTCCGCGCCGTGTATTGCGAGACGTGGCAGCGGCCGGAGATCGCCGCGGTGCTCGGCTCGGTGCCCTCGATGATGATGTGGGACGACCACGACATCTTCGACGGATGGGGCTCCCACGACGAGGTGTCTCCCGCGGACCGCGCCTTCTTCGAGGCCGCGCGGATGGCCTTCTCGGAGTTCCAGCAGCGCCTGAACCCTCCGGGCTTCAGCGACTCGTTCGGCTTCGGGTGGGTGAGCAATGGCCTCGGCGTGCTGGTGCTCGATGGGCGCTCGCACCGCAACTGGCGGGAGCAGACGATCATCGGCCGCAAGCAGTGGGCCGAGACCGATGCGTGGCTGGAGGCCCAGCTGAACGCGGGGCTCAAGCGGCTCTTCGTCGTCACGGGCGTGCCCCCGCTGCATGCGAAGGTGGCCGCGGCCAGCAAGATCCTGGAGAAGCTCGGGCTCACCTCGTTCCTCGGGGACGTGCGGGACTCGTGGATGGAGCCCAACAACGCCGAGGAGCTGCGCAAGCTGCTCAACCGGCTCTTCGACTTCCGCAAGCGCGCGCCCGGCACCGAGGTGACGTTGGTGGGCGGAGACGTGCACGTGGGCACGACGGCCCGCCTGCGCTCCCAGATGCCCTCCCACAAGCGCAATGACTCCGATCAGCCGGAGATCACCCAGGTGGTCTCCAGTGGCATCGGCTCCGAGCCGCCCACCGGCCTCCTCCGCAAGGTGGTGGAGTTCGGCATCGGCTCGGACGCGGTGGACATGTACCAGGACCTCTTCTGCGGGAGGCTGCTGGAGCTGCCGGGCAACCCGGATGGGCGGCTGCTCTTCCGGCGGAACTTCGCCGTGCTGGACCTGGGATCGACTGGGAAGGACGGGTGGGATTCCGACGGGAACCTGCGCGTGCGCTACTACGCCGAGGGCCTGGAGCGCCCCATCGAACAGACGCTGCTGGCGCTCTAGGCGCCTGTAAACCACCCTAAGGCCCGACCATCTGAAGTATGGTGCGTGACATCCAACAGTGTCGCTTCGAAACCTAAATCTCAAGGATCACCATAAACGGCTAGTTCGAGCAAAAGTAGATGCTGTTTCGACTTGCCAATCCGACACAGGACTTTTCGATGAATACGCCTCAAATAATTCCAGAGTCATTCGAGCCCACGAGAAAAACTCTCGGTACAATTCTCAGCTTCGCAGAACCGCAGGTTCTGCGGGTGCCCCCTTATCAGCGGCATTATAGTTGGGAGGATGAGCAGGTGAAGAGCTTCTGGGACGACTTGGTTGCCTTTCGAGGGCGCCATCCCGGAGAAGCCATTCAGAAAAAGTTCTATTTTCTTGGTGCGGCAGTGTTGGTCAACACTGGGAGTGAGTATCTAATCCTGGATGGCCAGCAGAGGTTGTCGACAGCTACCATACTTCTCGCGGCGATGCGTGATGTCATCCGCAATGCAAATCGTGCTGCTGCTGATCAAGTTCAGAACCAGTATTTGCTGCGTGAGGATTACTTCAAGGGCAAAAAGAATCCGAAGCTTTTGATGAATGATAGCGACAGGGATTTTTTCCGCCAGCATATCCAAGAGTTCAGCGACGCTCCGCCCGTTGCTCCAAAGAAGACGGCTCCGCGTTCGCACCATCGGATCGCAAAGGCCTACAAAATATTTCGCGATCGACTAGAGCAAGGCTGGATCAAAGCCCGATCGAAAGAGGACGACATTAGTTGGATTGGAGGTCTGCTACAGGCCTTGACGGAAAACATGGCTCTTGTTGCGGTGACAGCTACTGATGAAGACAGTGCTGCCTCGATCTTTGAGACCCTCAATGATCGTGGCATCGGTCTAAGCGTTAACGACCTCTTGCGTAGCTGGGTGCTCTCCAAGGTTGATGAGGAACAACGCGCTGACGCTTTGGACTTCTGGAACAAGGCCGAAGCCGATGCAGGCCAAGGCCGCGGTGCTGGTGACCTGATTCGCCGCTCATGGGTTTCGACGCATGGTGATGTCAAAGCCCGCAGTCTATACCGAACGGTGAAGTTCACCCTTGAGGGTGAGGCGGACAAATCAGGGACAGCGCTCTCTGAGGTTTGTCTCGATTTTTCTCGTCGGATTCGGGACGACGCAAAGAATTATGAGCAACTCGTAAGCGCAGAGCATGAGGATCTTGAGACTGCCGAGCTGTGGCGATTTTTTATGAGTGCGAAGGCAACTGCGGCACATGCCACTCTCCTGGCGGCGATGCGCGAGCTTCAAGACGCCGAGGTGCGTGTACTGACGCGTGCGCTCGAATCTCTCATTGTGCGACACAACATCATTTGTGCTCGGGACCGTTCTGAATTCGAGACCGCCGTATATGAAGCGGCAGTCAACATCTCTTCGAAGAAGGGGCTGGCCTCTGCGCTGGAGAGGCTGCGAGCCCTGTCTCCGGATGAGCAAGAGTTTTCCGCGTTGTTTGCAAAGGTTTCTTTCAAGAAACAGCAGGCAACAATTGCGCAGCACCTCCTCAGGAGGCTGGAAGCCCGTCTTTCTCCCAGCGAGGAGACTTTTGTCGCTCAGGCAAAGAAAGTTCATTTGGAGCATATCTACCCCCAGCAGCCCACTACGAAATGGGAGCACCATGCGGATTATGTGGACCGGCTTGGCAACCTGACATTGCTGGCTCAAAAGCTAAACAGCGGTGCGAGTAACAAAGATTTCAACAAAAAGAAGAGCGAGTACTATTCGAAGAGTGTTTTGAAGCTGAATGAGTATTTCAAGAATGTAGCAACGTGGGGGGCTGCGGAAATCGAGGCACGGCAAGAAAAACTGGCAGAGTTCGCACAGCAGATCTGGCCGAAATCTCTCGTATCCGACCCCTGAGAGGAACGACGTGGTGGGCTTGCTCCGGTTGTGTCGGTCAAGCTCATTCGGCTCGGACTCGGTGGACATGTACCAGGACCTCTTCTGCGGGAGGCTGCTGGAGCTGCCGGGCAACCCGGATGGGCGGCTGCTCTTCCGCAGGAACTTCGCCGTGCTGGACCTGGGCTCGAGCGGGAAGGACGGGTGGGATTCCGACGGGAACCTGCGCGTGCGCTACTACGCCGAGGGCCTCGAGCGGCCCATCGAACAGACACTGCTGGCGCTCTGACACGAAGCGCCCCTCGGGGGACAGGGCGTCGTCTACACTGGCCGCGTGACGCGCCCCTCCGAGCAGAGTCCTCCTCCAGGAATCCGCGCCAGACTCCACGAGATCATCTTCGAGTCGGACACCCCGGCGGGGAAGGCGTTCGACGTGGCGCTGCTGTGGGCCATCCTCCTCAGCGTGCTCGCGGTGATGCTGGAGAGCGTGGGCCCCATCCGTGCGAGGTACGGGCCGGTCATCCGCATCGCGGAGTGGGTCTTCACCGTCCTCTTCACCCTGGAGTACGTGCTGCGGCTCGTCTCGGTGAGCCGCCCCGGGCTCTACGCGCGCAGCTTCTTCGGGCTGGTGGACCTGCTGGCCATCCTGCCCAGCTACGTGAGCCTGATGATGCCCGGGGCGCAGTCGCTGCTGGTGCTCCGTGTGCTGCGCCTGCTGCGCGTCTTCCGGGTGCTCAAGCTGGTGAACTTCCTCGGGGAGGCCGAGGTGCTCCTCACCGCCCTGCGCGCGAGCCGGCCGAAGATCACCGTCTTCCTCGGGGCGGTGCTGAGCACGGTCGTCATCATGGGCTCGGTGATGTACATGGTGGAGGGCGAGGCGAACGGATTCGACAGCATCCCGCGTGGCATGTACTGGGCCATCGTCACCATGACCACGGTGGGCTTCGGTGACATCACCCCCAAGACGGTGCCCGGGCAGTTCATCGCGTCGGTGCTGATGATCCTGGGCTACGGCATCATCGCGGTCCCCACGGGCATCGTGTCGGTGGAACTCGCGGCCGCCTCCCGTCCAGGCCTCAACCCCGAGGCCTGTCCCGGCTGTAGCGCGGAGGGTCATGACGTGGACGCGGTGCACTGCAAGTTCTGCGGCACCCGCCTCTGATCCAGCGCCCTTCTTTCGCGACAAGTCCCGATGGGGTTGCCCCGCGCCGCGTGTCTCTGCGAGCGTCCCGGGGACCTCGGGGCACAACGCCCGCGAGGGCTCATCCTGAAGGCTGACATGCATACACTCCGCGTCCTGATCACAGGCGTCCTCCTCCTGCTCGTGGGGAGCCCCGCGAGCGCCGAGGTGCCCGCCGCACCCGCGTCCACTCCCTCCGCCGCCTACCAGTGGCTGGACATCTCCCTGGAGCTCACGGCGCGCGAGGTGGATCGCCGGGGGGCACGCCCCACGGTGCTGTCGCGCACGTTGGCCATCGCGCTGACGGCCATGTACGACGCCTGGGCCGCCTATGACCCGCGCGCGGTGGGCACGCGCCTGGGCGGCTCGCTGCGCCGTCCCGTGGCCGAGCACACCCTGGCCAACAAGGAGAAGGCCATCGCCTACGCCGCCTACCGCGCCCTGGTGGACGTCTACCCGGACGGGCGGGACTATTGCGCGGAGCAGATGCGTCAGCGCGGCTTCGACCCGGACGACCTGTCCACGGATCCGTCCACGCCGCAGGGGGTGGGCAACCTCGCCGCCGCCGCGGTCCTCGCGTACCGGCGCCATGACGGCTCCAACCAGTTCGGCGACGAGCCGGGCTCCAACGGCGCTCCCTACTCCGACTACACCGGCTACGCGCCCGTGAATCCGCCGGACCGCATCCTCGACCCCAACCGCTGGCAGCCCATCACGTTCGATGACGGGCACGGTGGCAAGGTGACGCCCGGCTTCCTCACGCCGCACTGGTACCGGGTGACGCCCTTCGCGATCGAGTCCAGCAGCCAGTTCCGCCCGCCGCCTCCGCCCCGGGTGGGCTCGTCGCAGCTGCGCCGCGAGGTGAAGGAGAACATCGACTTCAACGCCTCCCTCACTCCCGAGGAGAAGGCGCTCGTCGAGTTCATGCGCGACGGCCCGCGCTCCACGGGCCAGTCGGGCCACTGGCTGCGCTTCGCCCAGGACGTGTCGCGGCGGGACGGCTACGGGTTGGACCAGGACGTGAAGCTCTTCTTCGCCGTGTCCAACGTGGCCATGGACGCCTTCATCGCCGCCTGGGAGGCCAAGCGCTTCTATGACACCTCCCGCCCGTGGACGCTGGTGCGCTACTACGAGGCCGGCAAGGAGCTGTGGGGCTGGGCCGGTCCGGGGCAGGGGGTCGATCGCATCGCCGCCGAGCAGTGGCATCCGTACTCGCCGTCCACGTTCATCACCCCGCCGTTCCCCGGCTATGTGTCGGGGCACAGCGCGGTGAGCGCCGCGAGCGGCCGGATGCTGGAGCTGTTCACCGGCAGCGACACCTTCGGCAAGACGGAGTACCTCACGGCGGGTGCCCTCACGGAGCCGGGCTTCCCGTGCAACGTCATGCAGCAGCGCAAGGGCAAGCTCTCCAAGGACACGGAAGCGGACTGCCAGGTGGCGCTGCACCTGCCCACCTTCAGCGCGACGGCGGAGATGGCCGGCATCTCCCGCGTGCTCGGCGGCTACCACATCCAGGCGGACAACGTGATGGGGCTGGAGCTGGGGCGCCGGGTGGCGGACTTCGTCTGGCCCCGCACCCGCGCCTACTTCGAGGGGACGGCCCAGGTGGGTGAGGCGCCGTAAGCGACTCGATGGGCACGCACAGGCCCATCGTCCGGTGTGCCGGGCGGTGGGCGTGTGTGAAATCCTGGGGTGGGAGGAACGGACATGAGACTCGATGTCTTCTCGGAGATGCAGCACCCCAAGGAGCGCTGGGGTGAGGCCAACCATGAGCACCGCCTGTTCCAGGAGACGCTGGCGCAGGCGAGGCTGGCCGACGAGATGGGGTACGGCGTGTGGTGGCAGGTCGAGCATCACGGGGCGGGGGAGTTCAGCTACAGCTCGGCGCCCGAGTGCATGCTGACGGCGATCGCCATGAGCACGAAGAGGCTGCACGTCGGTCACTCGTCCGTGCTGGCTCCCGCGCGCTTCAACCACCCCATCCGCGTCGCCGAGCGCGCCGC
This sequence comes from Archangium sp., assembly GCF_057119385.1. Classification (NCBI taxonomy): domain Bacteria; kingdom Pseudomonadati; phylum Myxococcota; class Myxococcia; order Myxococcales; family Archangiaceae; genus Archangium; species Archangium sp. The sequence continues at coordinate 129,088 of NZ_DBNGVP010000028.1, forward strand.
CTTCATCGATCACCTGAGCGGGGGCCGCTTCCAGCTCGGCCTGGCCCGGAGCACCCTCCCCGAGTGGAGGACCTTCAACATCGACCCCGACTCCACCCGGGGGCAGATGCAGGAGGCCTTCGAGATGCTCCCGAAGATGTGGACCCAGGAGTCGTTCTCCTGGGAGAGCCGCGACTTCCAGATCAAGAACCTCAACATCGTGCCGAAGCCCTACCGCAAGCCGCACCCGCCGCTCTGGCAGGCGTGCTCCAGTCCGGCCTCGTTCGAGCAGGCCGGGCGCAATGGCGTGGGGGCGCTCGGGGTGACGCTGTGGGCCTCCCTGGAGGAGGTGGCGGAGATGATCCACATCTACCGCGAGGCCATCCGCAAGCACTGCAAGCCCGTGGGCCAGTACGTGAACGACCAGGTCGCCTTCTTCACCTTCGTGCACTGCGCGGACAGCGAGCAGGAGGCGATGGAGAACGGCGCGGCGAGGGCGGCGGCCCGGTACACCAGCGGCTCCTTCACCTTCTTCGAGGCGAAGGACGCGTTCATCAAGACGGCCGCCGAGCTCGAGGCCATGGCGAAGGATCCGGCCGGGGGCGGGCTGACCGGCCAGTACCTGCGGAAGAAGGACCCGAACGCACCTCACTCCCGGGCGCAGCGCGTCATCGGCCGGATCCTGCAGGGCGAGGACATCCCGGACCAGGAGGTCTGGGAGGTGCTGAGCGAGCAGGAGTCCCTGATCGTCGGAACGAAGGACCAGGTGCGCAAGCGGCTCGAGCGCTACGAGGCGCTCGGCATCGACGCCCTCATGTCCTTCCACCAGGTGGCCCCCATCTCGCACGAGAAGGTCATGAAGAGCCTCCGCCTCACGGGCGAGCTCATCCCGGAGTTCAACACCCCGAAGACGCCCTAGGGACATGTCCGGCACCCGCCTCCGAGTCCGGGAAGCGGGGGGCCACACGGTTGAAACCCGGGCCGGAGGGCCGCCGAGCAGATAGCGGGCATGTCCCGCGCCCGTCGCGGGTATAAGGCGGCGCCAATGGCCGTCCGTTTCGAGCTCGTCACCACCGACCCTACCGGGGCCCGTGCCGGGGTGCTGCACACCCGGCGTGGCTCCATCCCCACGCCCGTCTTCATGCCCGTGGGCACCCACGCCTCCTTCCGCCACCTCGGCATGGAGGAGGTGAAGGCCACCGGCGCGAAGATCATCCTGTCCAACACGTACCACCTGATGCTCAAGCCGGGCATCGACGTGTTCAAGCGCTTCGGCGGCATCCACCCCTTCATGCAGTGGGATGGGGCGGTGCTCACCGACTCGGGTGGCTTCCAGATCTTCTCGCTGCCCGAGGATCGGCTCATCACCGAGAAGGGCGCGCACTTCCGCAGCTTCCACGACAACAGCCGCCAGCTCCTCAGCCCCGAGTCCAGCATCGCCATGCAGCAGGCGATCAACTCGGAGATCATGATGGTGCTGGACGTGTGCATCGACTCGCGCACGGACGAGGCCGGCACCCGTGAGGCCATGGAGCGCACCCACCGCTGGGCCCTGCGCAGCCTCGCGGCCAGGAACCAGGTGGACACGGGCCAGGCCCTCTTCGCCATCGTCCAGGGCGGCGTGCACCCGAACCTGCGCGACGAGAGCGCCGCCTTCCTCACCCAGCACCCCTTCGACGGCTTCGCCATCGGCGGCCTCGCGGTGGGCGAGACGAACGAGGAGCGCAAGGCCATGACGGCCCGCGCCGCCGCGTCGCTGCCCCAGGACAAGCCTCGCTACCTCATGGGCGTGGGCACCCCCACGGATCTGCTCGAGGCCGTGCTGCGCGGCGTGGACATGTTCGACTGCATCATCCCCACGAAGATGGCGCAGCAGGGCTACGCCTATACCTTCCAGGGGCTCGTGCGGATTACCCGTCAGGTGTTCCGGCTGTCGGACGAGCCGTTGGACCCGACGTGCGACTGCCCCGTGTGCAAGCGCTTCAGCCGCGGCTACCTGCAGCACCTCATGAGCGGCAAGCACCACATCGGCTCGCGCATGCTGTCCGTGCACAACGTGCACCACTACCAGCAGCTCACCTGGAAGATGCGCGATGCCATCCTCCGGGGCTCCTACGCGCAGGCCTACCGCGAGCTGAAGCAGCTCGTCGCCACGCCCAAGGATCTCAAGGACGCGAAGCTCGAGGCGGGCGCCGGTGCCGTCACCCTGAAGGAAGTGGGCTGAGCGCGTGGACTCCCAGAACCCTCGGGATGGTGACTTCGAGCTGGTGACGTTGCGCAATGGCTCGCGGGCGGTGCGGCACCTCGGACACGGGGAGGTGATGCACCCCTCGGTGGGCCCGTGGCAGGAGGCGCTGCGCCTCTACGTGGATCAGCCGCGGCTGGCCGAGCGCCTGCGGACCCCGGGCGAGCCGCTCGTCATCCACGACGTGGGGCTGGGAGCGGCCACCAACGCGGTGGCGGCGCTCACCTGTGCGCGCGAGCTGGGCGCCGAGCGCCGGCGGGCCCTGGAGCTGGTGAGCTTCGAGGTGGACCTGGCGCCGCTGCGGCTGGCGCTGGCGGACGCGGCGGGCTTCCCCTTCCTGCAACCCTTCCGCGAGGCGGCCGAGGCCCTCATGCGCGATGGCGTCTGGGAGGCCGAGGGCCTGCGCTGGCGGCTGCACCTGGGGGATGCGCAGGGGCTGATCGACGCGGGGCTGCCGAAGGCGGACCTGGTGTTCTTCGATCCGTTCTCCCCGGCGTCCAACCCGGAGATGTGGACGACCCGGGTGCTGACCCAGGTGAGGGCGTGCTGCCGGGAGGACGGGGAGGGGGCGCTGCTGCTGACGTACAGCGCGGCGACTCCCACGCGCGTCACGCTGCTGCTGGCGGGCTTCTACGTGGGGGCGGGCGTGTCCACGGGAACCAAGGGGGAGACGACGGTGGGAGCCACGCGCCGCGAGTCCCTGGCTCTGCCGTTGGGAGAGCGCTGGCTGGAGCGGTGGCGCCGCTCCTCGTCCCGCGCGCCCCATGGGGAGCCCCTCACGCCGGAGCTCGAGGCGCGGGTGCTCGCCCATCCGCAGTGGCGCGTGGGCTGAGCGCCTCGGGGCGAGCCACCGGAAGGTGCCCCGCCCCTGGAGGTGCTTCGGGACTACGCCGGAGGCCGGGTCGAGGCCTGACCCGCCGCGGAGCCGCGCGCGGCGAGCTCGGGCGAGACGGCGGCGTCGGCCTGCTCGGACCAGCGCACGTGGTAGGTGGCGGACTGGCCGTCGAAGCCCTCGGGGACGACGGCGACGCGCTGGCCGCCGGACAGCTCGGCCGCGCGGGCCAGGGCTCCGGCCACGAAGGTCGGCTGATCCGCGCCGATATCCGTCAGCCAGAACTCCACCTCGGTCGGCCCCCGCTCCACGATTCGCACCTCACTGCAATTGGTGCTGGTCCGGAAACAGAGCCGGGCCTGCGTCAGCGCCCTCCGGGGACCGAGCAGCCGGGCCACGCCCAGCAGCGCCCGCCCGAAGAGGGTGGAGAAGTAGCCATCCATGAAGCGCTCACCGAGGGAGTAGTACGCCGCCTCGGCGGGCATGCCCGCGTAGATGTGGTCCGCCGCGATGCGGAGGAAGTGCTTCCACTGCTCGAGCGTGTAGGTGGGGGTTAGCTTCTGCTCCAGGTCGAGGCCCGCCTCACGCAGGCGCAGACGGCACGCGGGCGTGAGTCGGTTCTCGAGTGCCTTGAGGAAAAGCGCCTCGACGGTCCCTGCATAGACGAGCTTGTCGCCGGTCATAGGCCCCCTGGTATATCCGGTCGGCGGCCGTCCACGCTACATGCCTGTTCAGGCTGCGTGCACTTATGCACGTGAAGTGAACAAAAACCGTGGGTTCGGCGTGAGCCTGGAACACCCCGTGCGCTCCGGTTTGACGGGTGGCACAGGTGCGGGGGTGTGGGAGTGTGTCAGGGGGACTGTTAACGGACCGGATTCGGACTAACGTTTAGACCATCAGGAGGTTCATCCATGCGTCCACTTCGTGTGTCCGATGACATCGTTCCGGTCAGCGACTTCAAGGCTCAGGCATCCGAATGGCTGCGGCGCATCGGGGAGTCCGGGCAGCCGCTGGTCATCACCCAGAACGGCAAGCCCGCTGGTGTCCTGCTCTCGCCCCAATCGTTCGACAGCTTGATGGAGCGGGCTCGTTTCGTCGCGGCCGTGGAGGAGGGGCTCGAAGACGCGGAGTCCGGACGGGTCCATTCACATGAAGCCGTCGTGGCCGAGATGAAGCAGCGGTACCGGAAGTCCGAGCCCAGGTGAGCCAGCGCAAGCCACCACCAGCGCCGGAGGAGTGCCCTTCGCGTGACGTGGTCTGGACGGAGCGCGCCCTGAACGATCTGCGGGCGATTGGCGACTACATCGCCGCGGACAACCCCATGGCCGCGGAGCGATGGGTGGGCCTGCTCATCGCCACCGCCGAGTCCGCCGCGGCCACGCCCTTCGCCGGGCGTGTCGTTCCAGAGCTGCGGCGCGAGGAGGTGCGGGAGGTGTTCCGGAAGGCGTACCGGGTCGTCTACCGCGTCCGGGAGCAGACGATTGAAATCCTCACGGTTTTCGAGGGCCATCGCCGTTTCCCCGGAGAGCTCCTCGCCGGGGATGAAGAGCCCTGATGGGGCCGGAATGGGGGTCGGACTCCTTTCGTTGACCAGGGATGGCCTCGGACGCCGTCATGCACTTTTCCCGGATGGCGGCCTGCCCTCCCGCCTAGAGTCCTGACCAATGGTGACGATCGAAACCTCCCGTGCGCCGCTCGCGGCGCTGCTGCCCGACCGCTCGAAGGGTCCCCTGGATTCCGATGAGATCCTCAGCCGCTTCGTCGGCTGGGTCGAGTCCACCGGCCTGTCCCTCTACCCGGCGCAGGAGGAGGCCATCCTCGAGCTCCTCGGCGGCAAGCACCTGTTCCTCAAGACCCCCACGGGCTCGGGCAAGTCGCTCGTCGCCATGGCCCTCCATTTCAAGGCCATGGCCGAAGGTAAGGTGTCCTACTACACCTGTCCCATCAAGGCGCTGGTCAACGAGAAGTTCTTCGCGCTGTGCGAGGCCTTCGGACCGGAGAACGTGGGCCTGCTCACCGGCGACGCGGCCATCAACCGCGAGGCGCCCATCCTCTGCTGCACGGCCGAAATCCTCGCCAACCTGGCCCTGCGCGACGCCACGCTGAGCGCGGACTACGTGGTGATGGACGAGTTCCACTACTACGCGGACAAGGAGCGCGGCATCGCCTGGCAGATTCCGCTCATCACCCTGCCGCGCACCACGTTCCTGATGATGTCGGCGACGCTCGGGGACACGCACCTCATCGAGGAGCGGCTGCAGGAGTTCACCGGCCGCGAGGTGGCCAGTGTGCGCAGCGCGCAGCGCCCGGTGCCGCTGGACTTCGAGTACCGCGAGACGCCGCTGCACGAGACCCTCCAGGACCTCATCCGGCAGAACAAGGCGCCCATCTACCTGGTGAACTTCTCGCAGCGGGCCGCGGCCGAGCAGGCGCAGAACCTGATGAGCGTGGACTTCTCCACCAAGGAGGACAAGGAGGCCATCCGGCAGGCGCTGATGGAGGCTCCCTTCGACACGCCCTACGGCAAGGACTTCCAGCGCTTCCTGCGCCACGGGATTGGAATGCACCACGCGGGCCTCCTGCCCAAGTACCGGCTGTTGGTGGAGCGGCTGGCGCAGACGGGCCTGCTCAAGGTCATCAGCGGCACGGACACGCTGGGCGTGGGGGTGAACATCCCCATCCGCACGGTGCTCTTCACGCAGCTCTTCAAGTTCAACGGCGACAAGCTGGCCACGCTGAGCGTGCGCGACTTCCAGCAGATCGCCGGCCGCGCGGGCCGCAAGGGCTTCGACACGCAGGGCAGCGTGGTGGCGCAGGCCCCCGAGCACGTCATCGAGAACGTGAAGATCGCCCAGAAGGAGGCCAAGGGTGGCAAGCGCCTGCCGCGCAAGCCTCCGCCGCAGAAGGGCTTCGTCAACTACGACAAGAACACCTTCGAGCGTCTGCAGGGCGGTATCCCCGAGGCGCTCGAGTCGCGCTTCGAGGTGACGCACGGCTTCCTGCTCAACCTGCTGCAGAGCGAGATGGTGGGCGGCGCCGAGGGGTACCAGCGGCTGGTGCGGCTCATCTTCCGCTCGCACGGCTCGGAGTACATCAAGCGCCGCAACCTGAAGGAGGCCGCGGCGTGCTTCCGGACCCTGCGCAACGCGGGCCTGGTGCTCGTGCAGAAGGGGGAGGGCGGCTCGGGCGCGACGGTGGCGGTGGCGCCGGGGCTGCAGCGGGACTTCTCGCTCAACCAGACGCTGTCGCTCTACCTGCTGGACACGCTCAACAAGCTGGACCACGAGGCGGAGACGTACGCGCTGGACGTGGTGACGCTGGTGGAGTCCATCTGCGAGAACCCGGAGGTGGTGCTCTACGCCCAGCTGCACGAGCTCAAGGGCAACAAGATCAACGAGCTGAAGGCCCAGGGCATGGAGTACGACCAGCGGATGGAGGAGCTGGAGAAGCTCGAGTGGCCCAAGCCCAACCGGGACTTCATCTACACCACCTTCAACGCCTTCGCGGAGAAGCACCCGTGGGTGGGCGCGGAGAACATCCGGCCCAAGTCCATCGTCCGCGACATGTTCGAGCGCTACCTGTCCTTCCACGACTACGTGCGCGAGTACGGCCTGCAGCGCAGCGAGGGCGTGCTGCTGCGCTACCTGGGTGACGTCTACAAGGCGCTCACCCAGACGGTGCCCGAGCGCTACCGCAACCAGGAGGTCAACGAGATCATCGAGTGGCTGCGCGCGATGATCCGCTACGTGGACCAGAGCCTCCTGGAGGAGTGGGAGCGGATGAAGAACCCCGGCGAGGTGGTGGTGCGCCGGGCCGAGGCTCCGGACCGCAAGCCGCAGGATCTCACGGACGATCCGCGGGCCTTCGCGGCGCACGTGCGCAACGAGCTGCACCGGCTGCTGCGGGCGCTCGCCTACCGGCGCTACCCGGACGCGCTGGCGCTGCTGCGGCAGGAGGAGGGCGGGGAGCAGTGGACGGTGACGAAGCTCGGGGAGGCGATGACGCCCTACTTCGAGGAGTACAAGAGCGTGGTGCTCACCCCGCAGGCGCGCCGGCCGGCCCACACCTTCCTCAAGGAGACGGGAGAGCGGCAGTGGGAGGCCCAGCAGCGGATCCTCGACCCCGAGGGCCATGCCGACTGGATGCTCGACTGCGTGATCGATCTCACCGGACGCAAGGTGGACGACGGTCCGTTGCTCACCCTGCGCCGCATCGGGACCTGACGCGGCCTCACTTCTTTCCGGCGCCCTCGTCTGGCGCCGCGGTGTCCTTCTCCGCCTCCTTCCCACCCCTGGCCTCCTTGCTCGGAGGGGTGGGGAGCGTGGGCGGGAAGTCATTGAAGCGCCGCCACAGCTCGTAGCCGAGCGGGACCTGGCCCAGCATCACCCAGCCGTGGACGCGCACGCCCTGGCGCAACCAGCGGCTGTCCGGCCAGTCCGCTCCGGGGGAGGGAACGGCGAGGAGACGGAACTGGCCGGGGCGCTCCGTGCCCGCGTCGATGATGGCCACCTGCCCGCCGAACGTCCCCACCGCCGCCGAGGGCCAACCGCTGAACTGCAGGGCGGGCCACCCCTCGAATTGCAGGCGCACCTCCTGGCCGCTCGCGAGCAACGGCAGGTGGTTGCCGTCCATCCACAGCTCCACCGCCTGAGAGCGGGTGTCCGGCACGAGGATGGCGAGCTCCTCGCCCTGCTTGATGTAGATGGTGTCCGCGCCGGCGGTGCGGCGGAGGATGGTGCCGTCACGCGGAGCCGTCACCTGCTGGCGTCCCTGCTGGGCCAGGCGCGTGTTGATGCGCGCCCGCGCCGCCCGGGCGTCGGTGAGATCCTTGAGCATGCTCGCCTCCTTGAGCTGTGCCTCCTCGAGCTGCTTGCGCGCGGAGAGCCCCTGCTCGAGCAGCCGGCGCTGGCGGGTCACGTCGCGGCGTGCCGTCTCCAGCGCCTGTCCGGCGGCGGCCTCCGCGGCCTGGGCCGCCTGCTGCTCCGCCCGCAGGCGCTCCATCAGCTTCGGATCATTGTCCGCGATGCGCGCGATGGGATCTCCCTGCCGCACGTGCGTGCCCTCCTGGACGAACCACTCCTCGAGCCACCCCGCCACGGGGGCGTCCACGCGCTGCTGCCGCTCCGTGGGCGAGTACGCCACCACGTGGCCTTCGCCATGGGCCGTCTGCTGCCAGGGGATGAAGGCCAGCGCCACGGCGAGCAGCAGGAAGAGCACGCCCAGCCAGCGCGCCAGCCTCCGGGCGAAGCCCAGGGGCCGCACCCGCTCGAAGGCACGCACGCGCGGATCCTCCAGGGGCACCCGGTATTTCATGCTCAAGGCCGCACCTCTTCCAGCCGCCCGTCCTCCAGCCGCAGGACCCGATCGCAGCGCGCGGCCAGCTCGGGGATGTGCGTGGTGAGCAGCACCGTCCAGGGCGCCCCGGGCGCCAGTACCGTGTCCAGCACCTGCGTGCGCACGGACGCCTCGAGGCTGTCGAGCGCCTCGTCCAGCACCAGCAGCCGGGGCCGCCCCACCAGCGCGCGGGCCAACATCAACCGCTGGACCTGTCCGGTGGACAGGGGCAGGTGGCCTCCGCTCAGCCACGTCTGAAGGCCCTCGGGCAGTACGGCCACCTCCTCCAGCAGACGCACCGCCGCCAGCGCCTCACGCACCTGGTGCAGCGACAGCTCCTCCCGGCCCATCCGCACGTTGTCCAGCAGTGTCCCATCGAACAGGGCGATGCCCCGCACCAGCGCCACCTGCGAGCGCATGTCCTCCAACCGCACCTCCCGCAGGTCCACCCCATCCAGCTCCACCGCCCCCTGCGTGGGCGTGCGCAGGCCGAGCGCCAGACTCGTCAGCTGGCTCTTTCCCGCGCCGTGCCGCCCCATCACCGCCACCCGGCTGCCCGGAGCCACCTCGAGCGTCACCCCCTTCAGCACGGGGCGTTCCGCTCCCGTCGCGGCCAGCGTCACGTCCTGCAGGCGCAGGGACGCCGGATGCGCCTCTTCAGGGGTCTGTTTGCCGGGCAGGGGCTCGCCGCCCTCGCGCTCCAGCGGCAGGTCGAACAGGTGCCCCACCTTGTCCACCGCGGCCAGCAAGTCGTAGAGGCTCTCCAGGTACTTGCCGATCTTCGCGAAGCTGGAGACCACGGGCGTCACCACCAGCTCGGCGGCCACCAGCTGGCCCAGGGTGAGCTGCTGGCGCACCACCAGCCACCCGCCGAGCCCCAACAACAGCGAGCTCGCGAGCGCCTGTAGCGCCAGGGAGCCGAGCACCTGCCGCAGCAGCACCCGGAAGTGGCCCTGGCGCGCCTCGAGATAGGCCACGGTGACATCATCCGCCCGCCGCAGCGCGAGCGCGGCGCCGTGGGGCCCGGTGAAGGCCATGGGCACCCGGGCGAGCTCCTCCAGCCAGGCCACCACCTCGTACTTCCGGTAGGACTCCTCCACGCTGGTGCGCACCGCGCCCCGCCCCAGGCCGAGGATGACGAAGGCCATGCCCGCCAGCAGCAGCACGTCGAAGCCGAGCAGGAAGGGGCTGTAGAGGGCCAGCAGCACCATCCCGATGACCGACTGCAGCACCAGCGCGAAGCCGTCCAGGAGGATGAGCGCGGTGGCCTTCTGGATGGTCATCACGTCCAGGAAGCGGTTGACCAGCTCCGTGCCCCGGTGCGCGTCCCAGGCCTCCTGCCGTGTGCGCGCCAGCCGCCAGGCCACGTCGATGGCCATGCGCGCGAAGAGCCGTTGCTGGAGCCGCTCGGTCACGGCCACCTGGATGCCCCGGAGCCCACCGGCCAGCACCAGCATTCCGAACACCACCAGCGCGAGCACCACCACCGGCTGCAACAACGTCCCGAAGGCCGCGGTGTTGACGAGCGACTGCGCGGCGATGGGCACCACCAGCGACAGGACGCCCACGGCGATGCCATAGAGGAGCACCACCCACAGGTCACCCCGCTCCGGGGCCATCACCGCCCGCAGCCGCTGCCAGGGCGTGGGGGCGTCCGCTGCATGCGCCATGTCCGCTCATTCCCCCCACCTTCCTCCGTCCTCTCGCGGAAGGTGGCCTCGCACCGTGTGCATCTCCCCGCTGCCCGCCAAGCGTGGAGCGCGTGGGCGGCCCGCCGTTGTCGTCCCGCCGACGCCGGGTGCGACTGGAGGGCGTGTTCTCTCACCGCCGTGGACCGGGGGCGGAAGTGGCACTAGGGTCGCGCCCCGTATGCCTCCCATCCGTCACGTGGATCCGCAGCTGCGCCGGGACGTCCGGCTCCTGGGCCGGCTGCTCGGCGAAGTCCTCATCGAGCAGGAGGGCCAGGCCCTCTTCGACCTGGAGGAGCGCGTCCGGCGCCTCTCCATCCAGCGCCGCCGCGGGCCGAAGACCGAGCGCCGCGCCGCCGCCGCGGAGCTCGCCGCGCTCTTCCGGGAGATGCCCCTGGAGCGCGCCGAGCCCGTGCTCCGCGCCTTCTCCACCTACTTCCGCCTGGCCAACCTCGCCGAGCAGCACCACCGCATCCGCCGCACCCGCGAGCATGCCTCCGGTGGAGCCCAGGGCCCCCAGCGCGGCTCGCTCGACGCGGTGATGCAGGCGCTGAAGCAGGCGGGCATCCCCGCCTCGCGTGTCCGGGAGATGCTCGTCTCCATGCGGGTGACGCTCACCCTCACCGCGCACCCCACCCAGGCGGCGCGCCGCACGATGCTGCAGAAGGTCTACCACCTGGCGCGTCTGCTCGAGGAGCGCGACCGCGGCCACCTGACGCCTCGCGAGAAGGCCGACACCCTCGAGTCCATGCGCGAGGAGATCACCGCCCTCTGGCAGACGGACGAGCTGCGCCGCGAGCGGCCCACCGTGGGCGACGAGGTGAAGAACGTCCTCTGGTACGTGGAGGAGGTGCTCGCCGATCAGCTCGCGCTCATGCCGGAGACGCTCGACTGGTCCTTCGAGCGCGCCTTCGGGGAGCCGCTGGGTGTGCTCGCGACCCCGGTGCGGCTGCACTCGTGGGTGGGCGGAGACATGGATGGCAACCCGCTGGTGACGCCCGAGGTGCTCGCGGACACGCTGCGCGCCCACCGTGCCCGCGGACTGCGCGCCCTGTTGGGTGAGGTGTACCGGCTGGGCTGGGTGCTCACCCAGGCGGAGCCGCATGCCTATGTGTCGAAGGAGCTGCGGGCCTCGCTCGAGAAGGACGCCACGGAGCTGCCGGACGTGATGGCCCGTTATGGCTCGCGCACCACGGGCGAGCCCTGGCGCCGCAAGCTGCGCTTCATGGAGGCCCGGCTCCAGGCCGCCCTGGAGTACGTCGAGGGCCGCCGCGCCGGCCGGACCGAGCCCCTGGCTCCCGCCGCCTACCGCTCGCCCGCGGAGATGTTGAGCGACCTGGAGCTCCTCGAGCGCTCGCTCATCGACGCGAAGTCGAGGCATGCCGGGTTGCGGCAGGTGCGCCGGCTCATCGCCCGGGTGCGGGTCATGGGCTTCCACCTGGCCGAGCTGGAGGCGCGCGCGCCCGCCGAGGACGCCCGGAGCGCCGCCGCGTCGTTGGACGGAGGACCCACGCCCACCGTGGGCGGCGCGCGGCTGCTGGCCGTGCTGCAACGGATTCGCGAGGCCCAGGCCGAGTCCGGTGAGGGGTGCTGCCGGACGCTCATCCTGTCGATGGCCTCCACCGCCGAGGACGTGCTCGCGGCCTTCACGTGCGCGCGCAAGTCCGGCCTGTGGGACGAGGCCCGCGGGTGCGCCACCGTGGACGTGGTGCCGCTGTTCGAGCAGCTCGGCGCGCTCGATGACGGGCCCAAGGTCCTGCGCGAGCTGTTCGCCCACCCCGAGTACCGCAAGCACCTGCAGGCCCGTGGCGTGCAGGAGGTGATGGTGGGGTACAGCGACTCGGGCAAGGAGGTGGGGTTGCTGGCCGCCAGCGCGGCGCTCTACCGGGCCCAGACGGCGCTCACCCAGGTGGCGCACGAGGCGGGTGTGCAGCTGCGGCTCTTCCACGGACGCGGTGAGACGGTGGCCCGCGGCGGCGGCCCCGCGCACGAGGCCATCCTGGCGCTCCCGCCCGGGAGTGTCGCGGGCACGTACAAGGCCACCGAGCAGGGCGAGGCGTTGGATCACAAGTACGCCCGGCCCGAGCTGGCCCGGCGCACCCTGGAGCTGGTGCTGAGCGGAGTGCTGCTGCACTCGCTGGACGCGCAGCCGCGCGTGGCGGCCCAGGAGGAGGCCCCGTTCCGCGCCGCCTTCGACGAGCTGGCCGAGCTGGGCCGCCGCGCCTACCGGGGGCTCGTGTGGGAGGACCCGAACTTCGTGCCGTTCTTCCAGGCGGCCACGCCCATTGAGGAGATCGCCGCGCTGCCCATCGGCTCGCGGCCGAGCAAGCGCGCCGCGGGAGGACTGGAGTCCCTGCGCGCCATTCCGTGGGTGTTCGCCTGGACGCAGAACCGGGCGATCCTGCCGGGGTGGTACGGCGTGGGCACGGCGCTGGAGGAGTACGGCTCGCGGCCCGAGGGCCTCGCGCAGCTCAAGCGCATGTACCGCCAGTGGCCCTTCTTCCACACGGTGATCGACAACGTGGCGATGGTGCTCGCGAAGTCGGACATGGCCATCGCGTCGCGCTACGCGGCGCTGGCACCGGAGTCGACGCGTCCGCTGTGGGAGCGCATCCGCGCCGAATACGCACGCACCCGCCGCTGGGTGATGCGCGTGACGGGCGAGGCGCGCATCCTGGAGAGCAACCGGCAGTTGCGTGACAGCATCGCCCTGCGCAACCCGTACGTGGACCCCATGTCCTTCCTCCAGGTGGAGCTGCTGCGGCGCAAGAGGGCGGGGGCGGCGAACGTGGATCGCCCCCTGCTGCTCACCCTGGCCGGCATCGCCGCGGGCATGCGCAACACGGGGTGAAGTGAAGCTGCCGTGAACGGACCCGAACACCTCCTCCCTCTCCCCTCGGGAGAGGGTCGGGGTGAGGGTATCTGTCCCCGTTCCGCTGCCCGGTCACCCCGCCGTACGTCTCGACCCCGCGAATCCCAGGGCCACCAATCCCGCGAGCGCCATGGCCCCGCCCACGGCACAGACGCCGGGCCAACCCCAGCGGCTCCAGGCCATGCTCCCCCACCACGCGCCCGAGGCACCCCCGGCGAAGTACGTCACCATGTAGACGGTGTTGAGCCGGTTCCGGGCCTCGGGTCGCAGCGCGTAGACACGGGCCTGGTTGGAGATGTGGTTGGCCTGTGCGCCCAGGTCGAGGAGCACGACTCCGAGCGCGAGTCCCCACAGCGACTGCCCCACCACACCGAGAACCCCGAAGGACAGCAGCAGGATGCCAATGGCGAGCGCATTGACGCGCCGGTCTCCGCGCGTGTCGGCGTAGCGGCCCGCGAGCGGCGCGGCGACAGCGCCCGCCACGCCCACCCGATACCCTCACCCCGTCCCTCTCCGGGGGGGAGAGGGGAAATTACGGCACGCAGGCTCCCACTCCCGCGAAGTCCTGCAGGGGCTCGCAGTGTCCCGACGTGCAGCCTGGTTCTCCCGAGGGTGATCGGCACAGCTCGCGGCACGCGCGTCCCGCTCCGTTCGTCACGCACGCGCTCCCCGGCCGGCAGTCATTCGAGTACGTGCACGCCGCTCCGTCCTCCACCGTCCCCGCCGTCACGCATACCGGCCCGCTCTCCAGCGAGGGGTAGCACCCCAGCGCGCTTGCGCAGCCCTGCGCCAGCAGATCGCATGCAGACACCGCTTCCCCGCACACCCTCGGCAGCTCGTCCGAGCCCGTGAAGCGCAGCACCTCGGTGCAATCCTTCGGCGCCGTGCACTGCTCACCGGTGCGGCAGAACTTCTCGCACGTGAACGCGGTGCCTCCGTCCGGCTCCGCGTGATCCGTGCAGTACAGCCCCGCCTTGCACGTGTCGTAGAAGTCGCCCTCGGGCGTCGCGGTGCTGGTGCAGGCCCCGCCCTCCGCCACCGTCCCGTCCGGCACGCAGCGGCGGCTCGTCACGCTCCCCTGGCGTATGTAGGTGCACTTGTTCCCCGCCGGGCAGCCCTGCGCCACCGGGTCACACTCACCAGGAAAGCAGCGATTCCCCTGTCCGCCATCCTCCAGCACGCCTCGCAGGCAGATCGCACCCGCCTCACAGCCCTGCTGCCCCGCCACGTCACAGGCCGTGGCCGTCCCTCCATCCGGGCCCGGCGTCCCTCCGTCCCCGCCACCCCCGTTCCCGGCATCCACCACCCCCGCGTCGCTCCCCGGGCCTCCACTGCCGTTGCGGCAGCCACCGGCCATCAGTCCCACCACGAGGACACCGCTCAACAGAATCACGTTCGCCCGCATTCCTGGCCCCTGCTGGAGTGACGAACGGGACTAATAAGACGTCCCGGGAGAAACGGGCCCCCCTTGAACAAGACGTGGGGGACAGCGGACACTTGGCGACCTGACGAAGTCCTGGAGCGGCGGTTTTCCGCACCCGGGGCTTCCATCCGAAACACGCCCGAGGGAATCAGTGCGCATGACCATGAAAACGGCCGAGGCTGCGGAGATGTCGGCGGTGGCGGGGGCCAACCGGAGGGCCCACGAGCGGGTGACGGCCACGTTCGATGTCCGCTTCCAGGACACGGAGGACGCCGCGCGCGCCCTGCGCGCCTACTCCCTCAACCTGTCGGCGGGAGGCCTGTGCCTGCGCACGCGCCGCTCCTACGACGTCGGCTCTCACGTCCGCCTGCAGATGACGGTGAGCGGCGAGGACTTCGACCTCGAGGGCATCATCTCGTGGGTGCGCGATGACGCCGAGGCCATTGGCGTGCGCTTCGTCGGCGTCTCCGAGGCGGACCAGGTCCGCCTGCAGCGCGTGGTGGCCAGCTTCAAGCGTTGAGCTGAATCGGGGCGGGGCCTGCGAGGGCCCCGCCGGGTGGTGCGCTACTGCCCGTGCTGACGCTCCAGGTCCGCGTGGCGCATCACCAGGTTGTCCACCTGCACGAAGCCGCAGGAGACGTAGAAGGTGCGCAGCTCCTCCAGCGCGTAGGCGCTCACCTCGAGCCGCTTCACGCTCAGGGCCCGCGCGCCACACCGCTCCAGCACCTGCTGCATGAGCGCCCGGCCCACGCCCCGGCGCCGCCAGCTCTCCGTCACCACCAGCTCGTCCACCGTGGCGATGCGCCCGCGCAGCCGCAGCTGCGGCCGGTGCGACAGCGACACCATGCCCACCGGGCGATCCTGCGTGTCCGCCGCCACGAAGATTTCAATCTCGGGATGGCTGATGACCCAGTGGACCGTCTGCGCGTCCGAGCCATGGGCGTAGCCCATCTCGCGCAGGAGCGAGGCCAGGCTCTCGGCGTCACCGCGGCGCGCGCGGCGGATACGGAAGGGGGGAGCGTCCGGGGCAGGGGTTCTGGTTGGCGTCGGTTGCACGGCCCACACACTCTACTCAAGGCGCGGGCAACCTCGCAAAGGCAGAGGGCGGCTCCGGACTTTTCTCCGGGCCACCCTCACGTGCCTACATCGTTTCTCCAGGTACGAGAATCAGGGCTGCTCGCCCGCCAGCGAGCGGATGGCGGCGGTGATGTCCCCCTGCTGCGGCACCGAGGCCATCTCCAGCGCGTCCGCCAGGCCGATGCCCGGGATGAACTTGCCGGCCAGCAGGCGGGGAGGCGCCATCAGCTTGTAGAAGAGCTCCTCCACCGTGCGGCGCACCAGGTGCTCACCGAAGTTGGTCACCTCGGTGTCCTCGTTCACGTACAGCACGCGGCCCGTCTTCTCCACCGAGCCCTTGATGAGCTCCCAGTCGTACGGCCACAGGGTGCGCATGTCGATGACCTCGGCGTCCACGCCCTCGGCGGCCAGGTCGTCCGCGGCCTTCTTGCACAGGGGCAGCGTGCGGCCGTAGCTCACCACCGTCACCTGCGAGCCCGCGCGCACCACCTTGCCCTTGCCGATGGGCACCGCGTATGCCTCCAGCCCCTCCGGCCACTGCGGCTTCCACTGCGAGCGGTCTCCCAGCGGCGCGTCGATCATCTTCGACAGCAGCTTGTCGTTGTCCGGCTCGCCCGGAATCCGCTCCTCGCCCTTGATGCGCAACAGCGCCTTGGGCTCCAGGTACATGACCGGGTTGAGCTCCTGGCAGGCGGAGATCATCAGGCCATACGCATCCAGCGGGTTGGAGGGGATGACGATCTTCCAGCCGGGAATATGCGTGGCCGTCGCGTCGAAGGAGTGCGAGTGGTAGAGCGAGCCGCGGATGCCGCTGCCCACCGGCGTCTTCACCACCATGGGGATGTTCCAGTCCCCGTGGGTGGCCCAGCACGTGTTGCCGGCGACCTTCAGCAGATCGATGGTGTTGAAGATGTAGTCGACGAACTGGATTTCCGCGACGGGCTTGCCGCCGGCCATGGCCAGACCGATGGCCATGCCGATGATGCCGCGCTCGTCCAGGGGCGTGTTCCACGCCGTCTTGAGGCCCTGCGTGGCGGTGAAGACGCCACCCAGGGGAGGGCCCACGTCCTCGCCGAAGATGTCGGTGACGCCGAGGTGCTCCTCGGCGTAGTGCAGGGCCATGCGAACGGCCTGTGCCATGTTGGCCATGGGTTACTTCCTCTCCGCGTAGATGTGGTTCCAGATGGTCTCGGGGCCGGGCATGGGCTCCTCGATGACCTGACGGGCCATGGCGGCCATCTCCTCGGTGTAGCGGATGCGCACCTCGTCCATCTCCTTGCGCGTGAGGATGCCGTGCTTCTCGAGCCGGGCCTCGAACGCGGTCAGGCAGTCCTGCTCGTTGCCCACCATGTTGGCGCCGGACGCGGAGGAGTGGCCGTAGAGGCGCGAGACGATCGCCTCCATCAGGAAGGGCTTGCGCTCCTTGCGCACGTACTCGAAGGCCTCCTGCAGCTCCAGGTACGCGTTGATGGGATCGTTCCCATCGATCGTCTTGGTGCGCATGTTGAAGGCCTTGCCGCGATCCGCCACGTTCGTCTCGCCGTGCTGGCCCTCGGCCGACGTGGAGATGCCCCACTTGTTGTTGGTGACGATGATGAGCACGGGCAGCTCGTTGCCCTTGCGCGAGCTCCACACCAGGCACGAGGCGAAATCGCCCTCGGCCGTGCCCGCGTCACCGCCGGTGACGATGGTGATGCCGTCGCCGCCGTGGCGCTTCTGCATCAGCGCGGTGCCCGGGGCCATCACGTACTGAATCTCGATGGGGGAGGACACGGGGGCGATGTTCCACTCGCGCTTGGAGAAGTGGCCCGCGAAGTTGCGGCCGCCCGAGTAGGGGTCCGTCGCCACGTTCTTCATCTGCCGCATCGCGCCGATGGGCTCCTCGCCCAGCGCCATCATCGTGGCGGACTGGCGGTAGTGCCCGTGCAGGTAGTCGTAGGCCGGGCCCTGGCCCTTCTTCATCAGCAGGCCGAGGGGCACGTTGAAGGCCTCCTCGCCCGGGCCGCCGATCCAGAAGTACCCGTGGCCCTGCTTGTACATCTGGATGAGGCGCTCTTCGAGGACGCGCGCCTTCACCATCAGGTCGTGCATCCGGACCAGCAATTCCCGCTCGAGCGGGAGCGACTCTTCTTCGCGGTTGAGGAGGCGGGGTTTTGGCACGCGCGTCTCTCTAGTCAGGGGTGAAGAACGGGCCCCCTATACCCCAAAGGCGGCCCGGAAGCTCAAGCACCCCGGGGCGTGTTCATGGCCTCCGGCATTGCCGCGCTGCGGCACAGGCGGAGGCCGCGGCACGGGCTCTTCACGCACCGCGTGAGTGGGCCCGCACCCGCGCCGGGAAGGCTGCTGGCAACCAACAGACCGGCTGATGGGGCGGCGAGCGGGGCGGCGCCGCAGAGAGGGCCGAGGGCAACCTCGGCGCCACTGCGTCCCCGGCACTGGCGAGCACGCTTCTCTACGACACGGTGGAGCTTATCTTCCGTGTCGGTTGCATCGGCGCCGTGACGCCCGACGACATGCGCCGCGCCGTTTCCGCCATGGGTGAGGCACTGCGTGCGGGAGCTGGGCTCCCTGCCGCGCACCGGTTGAACGTGCCGCCCGCCGCGTCCGCCGTCACCACCATCCCAGGGCCAGCTTGCGTCGGACACCTCCGGCGGCGGCTTCGATTCCCGCCGCTTCCACTCTTCAGGGTCTCGGGGTCTCGGCTGGCCGCGCTCACGGAGCCGCCATGCAGGATTCGAGGCCACATCGGGTCACCGCCTCTTCCGGGGTCGTGAATCGCATCGTCGCGGTCCACTCTCCGTCCATCTCCGTATAGATGATGCCCGATCGCTCGAGCTCGGCCAGCCTTCCCTCCATCAACAGGACGAGGCAGGTCCCGCTGATCACGTCGAGTCCCCGAATGTTGTCTTGGGTTTTCGTGTAGCGGTCCACGAGCACGAACCCGCGCTCCTCGAAGTCCTCCGTGTGGCGCGTGGGGGCGCCGTACATCTCGACCAACTGGGTCAGCTTCCAGGCGGACCCCATCGGTGCCAACGGGCTGTCGATCAGCGAGAGAATCCAGGTGAACCCGGGAGGCGAGGTGGGTCTCACCCTTGGGCGCTGAGGCCAGTCCGAGCAGGGCCACTCCTTTCACTTCGGTATCCTGTTTCGCAGCTCTGCTTTCATGTGCTCCAACGCCTCGTTGGGCCGCCCCATGAATGTGTCCAGCAGACGCTCCTCGACAGAATGCGGGTCCCAGACAGCCGAGGGCTCGAGTCCGAGACACTCGTGAGGCTCCGCCTGCCGCACCATTCCAAGATTGTCGAAAACCGTGCAGCGGCCGAAGGGGCCCACTGCTTGCCTGTATTGGACGATGGGTTGAGAAAAATGCTCTTCAAGCTTTCTCCACCCAATGAGCTTCCATGAATCCGAATAGGGGAGGCTAACGACAACTCTGAAGAGGGTCGGCTTGGATGCGATTCGGTCCAGATCCGCGTCCGGCTCTGCGGTTCTATACTCGTAAAAGGCATCAAACGGTGGTTCGAGCGTCCTCGCATAGCCGAATGAGCCATCGGCGAGGGGAATCCTCAAAAACGAGCCTGGCTTATATTTTGACCTCATCTCCTAGTGTCCTGTGTAGGGGTGGAGCTGACCCCAACGTGTGGTGGCGGCATCGTGGAACCGTCGACCGCGCGGGTTGTCTTTCGCCACAGCTCGGACGACATTTTCGGTCCGATAGGGTCTGCCAGTGTCGGACTGGGCCCCCCCGTGGAAATCAATCATCTGCTGCTCTCTTCCGCGAATCCGCCAGTAGGCTGGATCGTCATATCTCTGTTCGTAGTCGATGGCGGTTCCAACGTCGAACTCGTCAAGCTGCGCGGGATTGGATTGAACAGCTCGCGGTTCCCCGGTCTCGTCGATGTGATGATTCATGTTCCGGAGCCTGACGGCCAGATTTGCCTGGACTTCGAGGGGCGCGTTGAGGTCGACGACCATGCTGGTTCGCCCTGAGTAGTAGCGGTTGGTTGTCTTGTTGATTTTCCTGTAGGTCACGTACAGACGGCCGCGTTTCCCTTTGTCTTCCTTGCCGCGTCGCGAATCTGGCCAGACCGTGGGCGCAACACGGGAGGTGGGCGCGGGGGCGGCTTGGGGCTCGGGCGCATGGGTTTCCACCGTCACGGTGCCGTCAGTGGCGCGGTTGATGGAGATATGGAGCTCAATGGCTCGAGCAGGCCCGGTGTCCCTGGCCGTATACCGGCCCTGTAACCATCCCAAAGCATCGCCGAAGTGCGTCCCGTAGAAATTGTCCGCGATGTCGATGGGGGTCTCCGTCCCGTTCACAGCCGCCGTGACCGTCAAGCAGACCAGGAGCACACTGCCGGCGGCGGCGAGGGCCGCGCCCCCCGTCACGAGCGCCTCTCCCGCCACGGCGCCGGTTCCCGCCTCTGCGGTAGCGATACCCCCTTGTGGCACCAGCCGGAGAGCGCCGCGGGGTATGCCACTGCCCAGGCCCTCGCCAGCGAGTCCTTGTAGCGGCGGGGGCGGCGGTGGGGTGAGCGGCACCGTCGGTGAGCCCACCCCGTGCATTTCCGGCGCGAGCGTGGCGGTCTGGTTGCCGTCACCTTCATCGAATGCCGTCGCGGCACCCCGGTGCGGTAGGTAGACGCAGAACCTCTTCTGGACGGTGGCGGGGCGGACTGCTTGCGTGGCGCCGCCACACCCCACGAGCAACAGGCATGTCAGCAGCGCCAACCGGCATGGCATGCAACGACTCCAGGAGGTGGTTCCATTGGAAAGACCCACTTGACACTACAGAACGAGGGGCGAAGGACTCGCCACTTTTCGCCCGGCGAGGGGTCCAAGGGGACCAAGAAAGGACCAAAACGAAAAGTCGCTGCCCAGCAGCACGGCTCCCTCCGGATGCAGCCCCAGGTGGGGTGAGAGCCCCCGGTCGAAGGCTCGGGACCAGCGGTGCTCGCCCTCCGGCGAGTAGCGCGCCACGAAGGGCAGCAGGCTGACCCTCTGGCCGACGCCCAGCGGACCCCCTCCGGCATCGAACTCCTCCAGGCCCAGGCCCCGGACCGTGAGCGCTCCGTCTGCCCCCACGGCGAGCTCGCGCAGCCGCACGTCCATCCCCAGGTCCCCTATCCAGAGGTCCGCTCCCGTCTGGGTGAGTGCACCCAGGAAGCCACCGGGCTGGGACGGGGGACTGGAGAAGCTCTCCCCCGCGAAGGTGAAGGTGCCCGCGAGGTTGCCAGCGAAGACAACCCGGTCCGCGCCCTGGGGCCGCACCCCGGAGATGGCGCCCCCGGCGCCGCTGAATACCCGCTTCCACAGCAGGCTCCCCGAGGGGCTGTACTTCGCGATGAACGGGGCGTTCTCGCCGAGGGCGCCATCTCCGAGGTCCGTCCGGGGGCTCGCCCGGCCCGCGAACAAGAGCGAGCGCGAGGCCCTCTCAATCCGGGAAGGGCGACCCTCCAAAGAGGCCCGCCGCGGCGAAGCCCCCCTCCGGCGCGGTGGCCAGCGCATGGAGGCGCTCGTTGCCCTGGCCCCCGTAGTGACGCACCCACCGGGTGCTGCCGCCTCCCGCTCCGCGGTAGGAGCAGAAGAGGGGCGTCTCCAGGGTGAGGCTCAGCCTCGGGCGCAGCTCGCTCCGGGGCTCCTCCCGCGAGTAGAAGTCCACGCCGTTGCCCGACCCGGGCAGGAGGCCGAAGCTGTAGGTGCCGTCGGCGTCCACCACCCCCGTCACGTCGTACGCCACCCGGGTGCCGGCGTTGATCTCCCCCAGGTCGCCGAGCGGGCCCTCCAGGAGGCCCGGCCGCGTGTTCCAGGTGAGGTCCTCGTTCCACCCGTTGCTGGCGCGGTAGAGCACCGGCCCATCCGGCGTGAAGTCGAAGGCGGAGAGCTCCAGCCTCGCCTCCCGCACGCGCAGGCCCTCGGTGGTGACGGAGAACTCGAGGTAGGACTCCAGCCGGGGCGAGCCATCCACCAGCAGCTCCGGCTCGTCGCCGAAGCTCCGGTCCGGCTCGTTCCTGGAGACGAAGCCGTCCTCCATGGGGCTGGCGCCGAACAGGAAGGTGTCCAGGCGCGGCAGGCACTCGGGCGGCACCTGGGGAGTGGGCTCCACGGTGACGACGAGCCGCGGCCGCAGCTGCGTCCGGCTGCTCTCCCGGGAGGAGAAGTCCGTCCCGTTGCCCGAGGTGGCGATGACGGCCAGGTTCACCTCGCCATCGCCGCGCACGGCCCGCGTGACGTCGAATTCCACCCAGGTGCCACTGGAGATGGCGCCCTTGTCATCCAGCGGGCCCTCCAGCGGGGCGGGGCGGTTGTTCCAGGTGAGGCCGCCCTCCGTCCAGCTCCCCCCGGAGCGGAACACCCGCGGCCCGTCCGGGGTGCCGTCGAAGGCGTACAGCCGCAGCGCCGCCCGCGTCACCGTCCCCGTCACCCCGCTGAGGCGGAAGCGCAGGTAGCTCTCCATCACGTCTGGCGAGAGGTCCGCGCCCAGGCTGCTCGAGCTCCCGAAGTTCCTCGCGGGCGAGTCCGCCTCCACCCGGGCATCCGCGCTCGCCCCGAAGGTGAGTGTCGTGGAGAGGCCCTGGGTCTGGGTGGAGGCCCCTCGCGCGGGCTCTCCGGTGGTCCGCTCCTCCACCTCCGGAGCACCGCCACAGTGGGTCAGCAGCGTCAGCCCCACCAGTCCCATTGCCCATCGCCCGCTCCACCCGAGTCTCCGCCGCATGCCACGCCTTTCACCCAAGAGGTTGCGTGAGGGCGTGCACCGGATGTGCCCAGGTGGAGTGAGGCCTTCTGGATGCGCAACTGCCCTGGGGGATGAGGGCGGCGCAGGGGGCGGGACGAGCCAGGGAAGGGCGCTCCCGAGGTGCGGAAGCAGGCTTCCCACCAGGTGGAATCGCCCACGGCGGTGGGGAGCGAACGCAGCCAGGGCCGGCTCACTCCTCCGGCGGGGTGCCGGGTGGCGACCTGTCTGGAGGAGACTCCACGTCCCGCAGGGGCACCAGCCGCGAGAGCAGGGGCCCGCCGTGCTTGAGGCGGGCAATCCGCTGCGACGGGTAGATGCTCCGCTGTCCCGTGAGGAGGTAGGCGGTGACGGTGACGATGACGACGTGGGGCAGCACGCCCGCGCCGAGCAGCTCCACCGCCATGAGGGACAGCGCCAGCGGGGTGTTGGCCGCGGCCCCGAAGAGCGCGGCGAGCCCCACGCCCGCGGCCAGGTCCAACGGCAGGCCGAGCACCCGCGCCAGCACGTTGCCGAGCGCCGCGCCCACGAAGAAGAGGGGAGTCACCTCGCCGCCGAGGAAGCCCGCGCCCAGCGTGACGGCGGTGAAGAGCAGCTTGAGGGCGAAGGCGCTGGAGGGCAGGGTAGGGTCCACGAAGGCCCGCTCGATGGTGGGCACCCCCAGGCCGAGGTACGCGCTCGTGCCCACCAGCTTCCACAGGACCACCACCATGGCCCCGCCGAGCGCCATGCGCAGGGGCAGCGACGGTACGGACTTCTCCAGCCGCTTCTTGAGGAAGTGCACGCCCTCCACGAACACCACGGCCACCAGCGCCACCACGGCGCCGAAGACGAGCCACTTGCCGAGCACCTGCGGCGAGAGGGGCAGTGCCGCCGGGGTGGGGTAGAGCGTGTGGTGGATGCCGAGCGCGCGCGTGACGAGATCTCCCACCACCGCGGCCACCAGCGCGGGCACGAGCGCCTCGTAGCTCATGCGCCCCACGCAGACGACCTCGAGCCCGAAGACGGTGCCCGCGATGGGCGTGCCGAAGACGGAGCCGAACCCCCCGGCGATGCCGGCGGCGAGCAGCTCGCGGCGCGTGGCGGGTGACACGCGGAAGCGGTGGGCCACGGCATCGGCGAGGCTCGCCCCCATCTGCACGGCGGTGCCCTCGCGCCCCGCGCTGCCTCCGAAGAGATGCGTGAGCACCGTGCCCAGCAACACCATGGGCGCCATGCGCAGGGGAATCTGCTTGTCGCCCTCGTGCACCGTGTCGATGACGAGGTTGTTGCCGCCCCGGATGGGTGTGCCCCACCGGCCGTACAGCGCTCCAATGGCCAGGCCCGCCAGGGGCAGGGTGTAGACGAGCACCTCGTGCCGGGTGCGGACGTCCGTGGCCACGTCCAGCAGGTAGAGGAACACCGCCGATGCCACGCCGCACACCGCGCCTACCACGGAGCCGAGCACGAGCCACTGGCCGAAGGAACGTGCGCGCTTGTCCAGACTCACCACTCGTCTCCCAAGGATGGCCCTCGCGGACTGGCGCCCGGGGGGGCCGTTATAACCGTCTTCGCTCGTACCCGATGGCACATCGCCCGCACTCGTTGACGTCAATGAGTGCCGTGTGAATAGGTGTGTTCATGTGTGATTCCGCTCGTTGACGTCAACGAGTGATGCGTCCCGAGCCCCCCATCTCGCGGGGATGGCCTGGCGGGACGGACGGCTCGTGCCCCACCTCGCCGGTGGGAGTGGCGCGATGACCTGATAGGTTGAGCGCCGCGTCCGCCCCGCTCGCACGAGCGCCGCGGACTCGCGGACTCGCGGAGGAGTCGTCATGGAGGAGTGGAGGATGCCCGAGCTGCCGCCGCGCGCGGAGGTGGGCGGGCTGGTGGTGGAGGAGCTCGTGGGCGCGGGGGGCTACGGCGTGGTGTATCGGGCGCGGGATGCGCGGAGCGGCCGCTGCTTCGCCCTCAAGTTCATCTCGCTGGAGCCCACCGCGGAGTGGGGCTGGCGTGAGCTCGGGGCCCTGGCTCGCATGGGGCCGCATCACCCCAACGTGGTGGAGCTGTGGGGCTCGGGCCACTGGCGGGAGGACGGACACGAGTGGCTGTGGCTGAAGCTGTCCTTCATCCAGGGCAAGCCGCTGGACATGTGGGGCCGGCGCGACGACGTGGACGCCCTGGGACTCGGGGACAAGCTGCTGGGCGTGGGGCGTGCGCTGGCGGTGTCCCACGCGGCCGGAGTGCTGCACCGCGACGTCAAGGACTCCAACGTGATGATCCGCGACAGCGATGGGGAGGCGGTGCTGCTGGACTTCGGCGCGGCCGATTACCCCCACGCTCCCTCCGCCACCCGGGACGTGTTTCCCCCGGGCACGCCCGCCTACCGCAGTCCCGAGGCCTGGCGCCACGCCCGGGCGCATGGCCACCAGAAGGGGGCGAGCTACCGGGCGGGCGTGGGGGATGACCTGTACGCGGTGGGGGTGATGCTCTACCGGCAGCTCACGCGCCGCCATCCCTTCGAGCACGAGGAAGGGGAGGACTTCGTCCAGGCCGTCATCCACCGCCAGCCCCTGCCACCGCGGATCCTCAACCCCCGCGTGCCCCGGGACCTGGCGGCCCTGTGCATGAAGCTGCTGGAGAAGACGCCGGAGGCACGCCCCGCCAGCGCCGAGGCGTTCTGCGAGGAGCTGAAGCGGTTGATGGCCGGCGCGGGAGACTCCTGGCGGGTACCGCTGCATGCCAGCGGACTGGAGGAGGCGGGCCGGCCGGCGGCGGCCAGGCCGCGCTCGATGGATACCGCCACCACCACGCGGGCCCTGTTTCCCATGGGGCGCCCGTTGCCGGAAGTGCTGCGCCGCGCGGCGGTGGTGGCGCTCCTGGTGGGGGGCCTGGTGCTGGCCGTGGGGCTCCTGGCGGGAGCATGGCGTCCCGGGCCTGCTCCGGTACCTTTGACGCAAGGAGGACGGTGAGAAGGTGGTGCGTGTGGCCGTGGCGGTGCCGCTTCAGGACCCGGGGAGATAGAGAAGAACATGTGGGAGGGCGCCGGCGCATGGAAGTCATCCTGTCGGATGGATCTTCAGGAGTGGAACGAGAAGTGTAGGGACTTCAAAGACAAGACGCGCGAAGAAAGACTCCGGTGCCCAAAGGCGTGCCAACCTGTTGAGTGAAAACCTGGGTGATGGGGAGGTCATGTGCAGGTCATGAAATGGCGCACGCTCCTGGCCCTTGTGCTGGGGTTGCTCATTCCCTTGCCGCTCGTGTGGCTGCTCACGGCTCCCATGATGATTTCCGTGAAGGGCCCCCTACCAGCCAAAGCAAAGAGCCTCGTTCCCATGCTCACGCGTGAGGAGCGCCACGGGTTGCCTACCTACGAACGTGACTGCAACACGGACGAGGACTGCGACCCGGTTCTTCGCTGCTTCTTCAATGAGCGCGTTGGACGAAGCTTCTGTGCCGACAGCAGGTGCATGACGGATCTCCAGTGCTCCGAGGAATTCGCCTGCCGCACCTTTGATGTGGGTAATGGGAAGGACCGGATTCGTGGCTGCGCACTGGTGGGAGTCCGAAAAGAAGGAGAGTCGTGCCAGAGGCTCCCCAACACGCGCGAGCAGGGTTGCGAGCGCGGCCTGTTGTGTCAAACCCGATGTGGCCGCCCTTGCCGGTTGGAGGACCCCGCGAGTTGCCCCACGGGTTTCTTTTGTGCTGACGGCCCCGATGGACCCTCTTGCCTGCCGAACTGCGAGGGACTTGTCTGCCCTGAAGGGCAGCGATGTGTGGGGATTGCAGCGGATGTCTCGATTTGCGCCAGGATCCATGGCCCGGATTGCGAGCGGACCCCCTGCCCCGAAGGCCAGCAATGCGAAGTCTATGGCGACCTCCCGCCCGCCGATCAGGTGTGGATGGAGTGCCTGCGCGATTGTGGTGGCACGGAGGACGCTCCTTGTCCCGAGGGGACCGCCTGCTATCTGTTCCGGTGCCGCAAGGCCTGCGACCCCGGAGGGCCACCGGTCTGTGCCCCGGGCTTCGCCTGTGGTCGCAGGCACTCGAGCCAACCCTGGGTGTGCCTGCCGACTTCCCGGTCCGAATAGCAGGGGTTGATGACCGGTGCCTGGCGCAGGTGATGGTTTCCCCGCTCCTCCGGGAGCGAGCGCCTGGCCGATTCACGGAAAGCTCACGCCGTCGAAGAACTGGCCTCCACCACCCGCCTCCTGGCCCCACAGCTTCAGGGTGAAGGTGCCGCGCGCCGCCGCCTCCTCCATCTCCAGTTCCACCCCGATGAAGCGTTTTTCTCCCGGGGCAATGGGCTCCGGCTGCCACACGCCAAGCACCTCCCACTCCACGCCCTGGGGCCCCACCAGCACCGCCCCCGCCAGCGTCCAGGGCGTGCTCCCGGTGTTCCGCAATTCCTGCTCCACCACCAACCGCACCCGCTTGCGTCCGTCCTCCCTGCGCGTGGTAGCGGAGCGGTAGCTGAGTGCCTGGGTGCTGGTGAGCGTGTTGCCCGGGCGCGAGGTGACGCTCCTGGTGATGTCCTTGCTGCTGATACCGCCTTCGCCCAGCATTCCCTGGGCGACCAGGCCCAGGAGCCCCACCTGCCCGCCGCACCGCGTCTCCAGCCTCGCCTTGTCCTCCCGGCATTGCCGTGCTTCCGCCAGGGCCTGTCGCTCGCCCTCCCGGTAGGAGGCGAGCGTGCGCGGCTGGCGTGTCACCTCCACCAGGCGCGCGGCCTCGGACGGGTGCACGACCAGGACGAAACGGGCGCTCGCCGGGGCCATGCCATCCTGGAAATACACCGTCAACGGCACGCGCTCCCCGTCTCCCAGTGCCACCGTGGGCACGAGCACCAGGCCCGTCTCGGCCTCCATCACCCGGAACCACTCCCGCCCGGCCAACTCCACACGCCGCGGTTTCGTGTCGAAGAAGAAGTTGGTGGGGAGTCCCGGGTGGACGCACACCGCGAGCGCCTCGCGGGGTGTGTCCTCCGTCAGCTCCAGGTGGCGCGTCCCCGCCTCACAGCCCGGCGGCGTGGACGGCACGGCGGCCTCCAGGGGAGAAGCGAGCCATACGAGTCTCAACAGGGTGGCGGAGGGGAGCAGGGGCATGGGGCGGGAGTCTCCCGGCAATGTCGACGGGACCGGAGAAGTGGGGCTCTACCACAGCTCCTGCCCGGTCGTGTCCGGCCCGCCACCGTCCCGCCTCCGGGACGCTCCTATGGGAAGTGGTCCACCACCCGCACCCCCACGACGGGAGAGACCAGCATCTTCCCCGGTGCGCTGCCGGGCTCCAGGGGAAGCCCGACGCTTGTGCTGGAGCCAATATCAAACAACTCCAGGCACACCGGGTACACCACTCCCTCGGGCGTGCGCGCCTCGGTGAAGCGCCCGTACACCCGCCCCTGCTTGACGTAGAGCCGCCCGGAGAGCCGGGTGTCACCCGGCAGCGCGAAGCGGCCTCCCACGCCGAAGCGATCCGATCCCGCGTTCCAGTTGCCAGCCACGTACACGGGAGTGTCCTCCTGCACGTGCACGGGCCTGCCGCGCACACTGGACCACTCCACGCTCGTCGTTTCCCCCAGGCGGAAGCCCAGCGTGCGCGTCATGGTCTCCACGGCCCCGGCGGGGCAGGCCTGGGGCGGCGGGGCGGGGCTGTCGGGCGGCACCTGCCGCGGGGCGCCCAGGCAGGCCTGGAGGGCGGCACCGGTGAGGCCCAGGCACGCATTGCGCACGGCGGCCCGGCGCTTGGAGGCGGTTTCGGGCGGGGAGCCAGACGTCTGCGGCTGCTTCATGGGGGCACTGTCCTTTCGGGGCGCCGTGGACGGGGCAGGAGGCGCCCCGGAAGGAGGCGCGGCCACGGCTCGCACAGGTTCCGGCGCGCGCCCGCCCGGCGCCACTTCCTGGCCAGGAGTGAGCCACCAGGCCCCCAGCGCCGCGGCCAACCCCACCGCCCCCACCGCCAGCACCCTGGCCCTGCCTGGCCACGACTTCCCGGCGGGCCGCCGCCGCGGGCGCGGCACCTGCGTCCAGTCCACGTCCGTCCGGGCCCGCAACTCCTCCAGCACCCGGCACAACACCACGGCGCCCGGGTAGCGCGCCTCGGGCGTCTTGGCCAGCAACCGCAGACACACCGCCTCCACCGCCAGCGGTACCCGCGGGTTGACGAGGTGGGGCGGCAGCGGCTCGCGGTGCAGCACCGCCTCCACGTCCTCACCCCCGTGCTCGGCCGGCAAGAAGGGGAAGCGGCCCGTCAGCGAGCGGTAGAGCACCACCCCCAGCGCGTACAGGTCATCTCCCGGCCCGGCCCGGTAGTGCGCGCCCGGCTCGCCCGCGTGTGCACGGCCATAGGCCCACGCCTCGGGGGCCCGGTAGGGCAGCGTGCCCGGGGGAAACATCCCCTTCGTCAGCGTGGGGCAGGCCGGGTGCCAGCCCACCCCGAAGTCCACCAGCACCGCCTGCCCGGTGCTCGCGCTCACCAGGATGTTGGCCTCCTTCACGTCGCGGTGCACCACGCCCGCCTCGTGTGACACCGCCAGGCCGCGCGCCACCTCCAGCACCCGCTCCACCACCTCGTCCAGGCGGCGTCCCGGCACCCACTCCTCCAGGGTGGGGCCGTCCACCCGCTCGAACTTCACCCAGACGAAGCGTGGCTTGTCGTGAGGCCACTGGCCGGCGCCCAGCTGGCGCGCCAGGTTGGGATGGCACAGACGCGTGCCCAGCGACACCTCGCGCCAGGCCCGTGCGGCGCGCTCGGGGCCCTCGTCCAGGGGCAGCAGCTTGAGGGCGGACACGTAGCCTTCGGGGCTGCGCACCCGGTACACCGTGGCGAAGCCGCCGCGGCCCAGTACCCCCTCCACCACGTCCCCGCCAATCCGGGTGCCCACGGGCAGTGGCGGCGCGTCCCATGGGTTCGGGGCGCCCCCTGCGTACGGGGGAACGGGAGGGTGGGGCAGGGGGGAAGGAGCGGGTGTGGACATGCGGAGCCTACCTCGTGGAACCTCAACTTAGCAGGTTCACCAGGCCGTGCATGCTCCAGGACTCGGGGGGCCTGTTCGTCTTCGACTCCGCCCAGCTACCGGACGGTGTGGAGGTGCGGAGGTGCGGTCACGCGAGCGGTTCTTGGAGGTGCCGGTGGGAGCACGCGGCTTCACGGCCGTTGCCGGCGGACCCGCGGAGCGGAGAGCGGTTGAAGTGGTGCTGGGTCGTGGTGGAGACAGCCCTGTTGGAGCCCCTGGGCGGCATGACCTTCCCGTGGGATTCACCGCGCTAGTTGGTCCGGTGGCCGGTGGTACCGTCGTGTCCGGGAGGGAAGTGACTGATGCGGGACGGTTGCTGATGCTGGTGCTGTTGCTCGCCGTGGAGACGGGATGCCCGCATGCTTTCGGTAGGGGCGGTACCATCGACATGGCCGTGCGCAAACAGATTGAAGACTCCTGGCGCAGGCCGGGGTGCTGGATGGAAAAGGAATACTGGATGGCGGTATGTGGCAAGAACTTCTGGAGCAAGCCCGATGCCGAGAAGAAGCAATGCCCAAAAGAGTGCCGGCCATCTAGAGAACGATGGTGAATGTGGGTTCATCCATGAAGTGGCGTATCGTGCCTGTCGCCTTGCTCGTCGTGCTCCTGCCGTTGCCCCTGATGTGGCTGTTTCGTCTCGCCATGCAGGGGGACGGCGTGAACACGTCCGTGATTCAGGGCAGATTCGTCGTTCCCATGCTCTTGCCGGAGCAGCGCGGGGCCCTTTCCACCTACGGGCAGGATTGCCAGAGCGATGCGGACTGTGGACCTCATCTCCGCTGCAACGAGGATGAAGTCGGGCACCTCTACTGCATTGACAGCGGGTGCAATACGGACAGTGATTGCCCCGAGGAATACGTCTGTCGGCTCGAAAGCTCCTTCAGTGGCAATGCTTGGATGCGAAGGTGCTCACGTATCGGAGTGCGCAAGGAAGGGGAGATTTGCGAAAGTTTTCCATCCATTCCCGAGGAGGGCTGTGAGAGGGGGCTGATTTGTACGGGGTTTTGCGGCCGGCCGTGCCGCTTGGGTGAGCCCTCCAGTTGTCCCGAGGGCTTCAATTGCAAGGCGGATGAAGATGGGCCCGCGTGCGTTCCCTCGTGCGAGGGCCGTGCTTGCCCGGAAGGGCAGAGGTGCATCATGGGGTTGCTCGGTGGCATCGGGTCCATGTGTATGAAGGTGTACGGCCAGGATTGCGAGCGGACGCCCTGCCCCCAGGGACTCTCCTGTAGTCGTGTTCCTTCCGTGCGGAGCCCGGGAAGAATCGCGATGGAGTGCCTGCGCGACTGTGGCGGCACGGAGGACCCACCTTGCCCCGAGGGAACGGCTTGTTTCTTGTTCCAGTGCCGCCAGGCGTGCACGCCTCAAGGGCCGCCTGTCTGTGCGCCGGGTTTCGAGTGTGGGCGCGACCATTCCAGTCAGCCATGGGTGTGTTTACTCAGCGCCCAATCCCATTGAAGCCCCTTGCCCGGTGGGCGAGCGGCCGTGCGTCAACCGCCTCCTTCAGGACGTGCCGGGGCAGGAGCACGGAACACTTTTATCGGACATTGAGTACACACGTCTCCGCCATGTCTCCACCGTCACTTCCAGACTTCCAGCTGCTCTTCGAGCGGAGTCCGGGCTCCCTCCTCGTCCTCGCGCCGGACGCGGACTTCACCATCGTGGCGGTGAGCGACGCCTACCTGCGGGTCACCCGGACGACGCGCGAGCGCCTCCTCGGCCGCCCGCTCTTCGAGGTGTTCCCCGACAACCCGGCGGATCCGAAGGCCACCAGCACGCGCACCGTGCGCGCCTCGCTCGAGCGGGCCATGGCCACGCGCGCGCCGGACTCCATGCCCGTGCTCAAGTACGGCATCCCGCGTCCCCAGTCCGAGGGCGGTGGTTTCGACGAGCGGTATTGAATCACCCTCAACACCCCCGTGTTCTCCGCCGAGGGCGAGCTGCGCTACCTCGTCCACCGCACGGAGGACGTGACGGACTTCGTGCGCCTGTCCCTCCGGGGCGAGCAGGGCCCGGACATGGAGCAGGACGCCCTGCGGCGGGGCCAGTCCTTCCTCCAGGCCACCAACACGGAACTGCGCGAGGCGGTGCGGCTCCGCGACGAGTCGCTCGCCCTGGCCGCCCGCTCCCAGGCGGAGGTCGAGCGCCAGCGGGCCTCGCTGCATGCGGTGTTCATGCAGGCGCCCACCGCCCTCCACCGCCACGTCGGGGACGACCTTCACGGTCCGGTTGCCGCGCTCCGCCCCCCCGGGCGGACGCCCGACGTGAGCACCCACCGCACTGTCAGCGAAATCCTACTCGGGAGGGCCTGAGGGGTGGGGCCCCCCGCGGCAGGGGGGACTCGCATAAGCGGAAAACTGCGCTAGAGTCGTCCGGCTTCCAAGAATCCGATAGCCGTCGCGCCTCCCCAGCGCCGATTCAGAGTCCCGCCTTGTCCAACGCCCCCCTGCCTTCCCAGCCCCCTCCCGACGGGTCGTTCGAGCACCAGGAGCCCACCCTCACCGGGACCGCCACCCGTGCGGCGGGCAATACCTCCACGAGGCTCTCTCCGTTCCATCCGGAGATGACGGGCACCATCGTCGCCCCGCTGGAGGCCGGTGAGCTGCCCGATGTGGCCGCCATCCGCGGCATGCGGTTGGATCAGCTCCTCTTCGTCACCACCGGCGTGCTGCTGGCGATCGTCGTGGGCCTGCTGGCCTCCGTGGCGTGGGTCTCCGCCCGGGCCCAGTTCGAGGAGACGTCCACCCGCTTCAACGAGCACGTGCGCAACCAGGCCATCGAGCTGGGCCAGACGCTCAGCCACACCCTGTCGCTCACCTCGGCCACCTCCCTGCGCGACAATAACTACGCCTTCCTCAGCGAGGTGGCGCGCTCCATCATCTCCGACAACCCCAACATCCTCCGCGTGCAGATATATGACGCGGACAGCCAGCTCGCCGCGGATTCGGCGGAGGACGCGAAGCTGGGCACCACCACCGAGCGCAAGCCGGAGCGCCGCTGGGTGACGGCCCTCTACCAGGGCAAGCCCATCATCGAGTACCAGGAGCCCATCGACTATGGCTCCCAGAGCGGCAAGGGCGTGGTGCTCATCAGCTACTCGCTCGAGGGGCTGCAGAAGCAGCTGCACGAGCTGGAGGCCGCCAAGCGCGAGTCGCTGCGCCGCAACGCCACCACCATGGCGGGCCTGGGTCTGGGCTTCCTGGTGCTGGCCGGCGTGCTGGTGGCCATCCAGAGCCGCCGCATCACCCGGCCCCTGGGCGTGCTCACCGGCAAGGTGATGCAGCTGGCCGCGGGAGACCTCAACGCCCGCGCCGAGGAGGTGCGGGGCGCCGGCCGCGAGGTGACCACGCTCGGGGTGGTGTTCAACCACATGGCCGAGCGCATCAACGTGCTGCTCGAGGACGTGCGCGCCAAGGCCCAGCTGGAGCGCGACGTGTCGCTCGCGCGCACCGTGCAGGAGACGCTGCTGCCCGGCCGCGAGGGCTTCCAGGCGGGCCCGCTGCGCATCGCCGGCCTCGTCGTCACCGCGGACGCGTGCGGCGGCGACTGGTGGATGCGCGCCGCCCTGGACGAGCGCCGCGTGGTGGTGGGCATCGGCGACGTCACCGGCCACGGCCTCGCCACCGCCCTGGTGGCCACCAGCGCCACCAGCGGCTTCACCGCCGCGATGACGATGCGCCCGCCCGAGGAGATCAACGCCCAGCTCCTCATCTCCTCGCTCAACCTCACCATGGCCCACGTGGGCCGCGGCGAGCACCAGATGTCCAGCGCGCTGGCCGTGCTCGACACGCAGACGGGCGTCATCGACTACGCGAGCGGCGGCCACCCCAGCCCCATCGTCTACAGCCGCTCGACCCGTCAGGTGGCCTCGCTGCCCGCCCGTGGCGCGCTGCTCGGCGCCTCCGCGTCCTCCCAGTACGCCTCGCGCCAGGCCCAGCTGCGGCCTGGAGATCTCATCGTCTGGTACACCGACGGCGTCACCGAGTCCCGCGACGCCAGCCAGAAGCAGTACGGCACCCAGCGTCTCGCCGCCGCCATCCAGGCCAACGCCCACCTGTCCGCCGAAGCGCTGCGTGACGCCATCCTGGCCGATGCGCGCGCCTTCAGCGCCGGCCTCCCGGCGCAGGATGACATCACCGTGGTCGTCGCCGAGTTCAGCCCCGCCTCCCCATGAGTCGCATGCGCTCTCCCCGTCCTCCCGTCCGCCGCCTCGTCGCGGCCCTCGTCCTCGCCCATTCGCTCAGCGGCACGGCCGCGTTCGCCCAGTACCGTCCACCTCCCATGACGGAGTCCCAGCGGCTCGTCCGCGAGGGTGAGACGGCCCAGGTGGATGCCAGCACCGCGGCCACCTCCGGTGACAAGAAGCGCGCCGAGACGAAGTACCGCAAGGCCCTGGAGCTCTTCGAGAAGGCGCTCGACGCCGAGGCCACCTCCGTGCCCGCCGCCGCCGGCCTGGGCGCCGTGGGCCTGGCCCTCCAGGAGCATGAGCGCGTGGCCACCCGCCTGGCCCCCGTCTACGCCGCCAACCCCCAGTCGCTGGAGCTGGCCTACCCGCTGGGCATCTCGCTCTTCAAGCTCAAGCGCTACGAGGAGGCCCTCCCCGTGCTCCAGCAGGTGTCCGTGGCCAACCAGCCCGAGCACCTGCTCGTCCACTACTACCTGGGCAACTACTACGCCCTCGTGCTCCAGGACGGCGAGGCCACCGTGGCCGAGCTCCAGGCCTACCTGGCCCAGCGCCCGGACAAGCTCGCCGGCAACGACTATCAAATCCACGAGCTGCTCGGCCGCGGCCACCTGCTGCGCAACGACGCGGCGGCGGCGCGCCTGTCCTTCGAGCGCGCCCAGGTGGGCCGCACCGAGTCCGTCTCCATCCAGATGGGCCTGGGCGCGGTGCTGGAGATGGAAGGGAAGATGGCGGAGGCCATGGCCCTGCTCGAGGGCCTGACCGTGCGCTTCCCGCAGGTGCCCGAGGCCAAGGAGCGTCTGGGCCGGCTGCTGCTGGAGTCCAACGACGTGCCGCGCGCCGAGGTGCAGGCGCTCGCCCTGGTGAAGCTGGGAGCCACGCCGGCCGCGCACATGCTGCTGGGTGACGTGCGCATGGCCCAGGCCCGGCCCGCCGAGGCGGAGACGGAGTACCGCAAGGTGCTGGAGCTGGCCCCCGGCGACGTGGCCGCGCAGATCGCCGTGGGCATGGCGCTGCAGAAGCAGGGCCGCAACGAGGAGGCCATCTCCTTCCTGGAGGGCGCCGTGCAGTCGGGCGCCGACAGCCTGGAGCTGTGGTCCACCCTGGGCAGCGTCAACCGCCGCGCCGGCCGCTACGCGCGCGCCGTCGAGGTGCACCGGCGCGTGGTGGAGATGTCCCCCAAGCAGGCCCTGGGCCACGTGCTGCTGGGCGCGGACCACTTCGCCACCGGCCAGTGGGACCTGACCATCGAGGACTACACCCAGGCCCTCAAGCTGGAGCCGGAGCACGCCGACGCGAAGAAGTGGCTGGCCCGCGCGCTGGCCCACCGCGCCCGGGACCGTGCCAGCAACGGCCGCGTGGACGACGCCGTGCGCGATCTGCGCCGTGCCTTCGACCTGGAGCGCACCTCGGCCATGGCCCGCCGCCTGGGCGCCGTCCTGCTCCAGCAGGGCTCCCACGCCGAGGCCCGCAAGGTGATGGAGCTGGGCGTGCAGCTGCCCGAGGCCGCCTGGCGCGAGCACCTGGTGCTCGGCTACGCGCGGCTGGGCTCCGGCGCTCCCAAGGAGGCGCTCGAGGCCTTCGAGAAGGCCGGGCAGATGGCCCCGGACCTCGCCGCCGTGTCGGACGTGTCCGCCGGCTCGGCGCTCGCGGAGATGGAGCTGGGCCAGGTGGATGCCGCCCTCGAGCGGCTGACCGACCCGGGCACCTCCAAGCGCGCCCTCGAGGTGACGCGCGCCAACCTCTCGCGCGTCTACCTGCGCCGCGCCTTCTCCCGCCTGGAGTCTGGAGACGGCGCGGGCGCCCGCCAGGACGTGGAGTCCGCCGAGCGCGCCGGCCTCGGTGGCAACCAGTCCGAGCTGGCCCGCCTGTCCGCCTTCGCCAAGGGGCTCGCCCAGGTGGAGGAGGGCCGCTTCGGTGACGCGGGCAACCTCTTCAAGCGCGCGCTCACCCCGACGCCTGGCTGGGCCCGTCCCAACACCCGCCAGCTCGTGGACGCCTTCCTGCTCTACCGCAACGACAAGCTGGCCCAGGCGCGCAAGGCGCTCACCGCCGCCGCCAAACGGCCCATCCCCGAGCAGGCCCCGTTCACCGCCACCTTCACCAGCGCCCTCCACCGCCGCGAGGCCGAGCGCGCCTACACCTCCGGCAACATGCGCGCCGCCGAGAAGTCCTTCAAGGCCGCCCTCGCCCTCGCGCCGGACAGCGCCGCCCTGCAGCACAACCTCGCCTGCGTGGCCTGGCGCGGCAAGAAGGCCAACGACGCCGTGGCCACCTGGAAGAAGCTCGAGGGCACCGTGCCCCAGGCCTCGCTCAACCTCGGCATCGACGCCCAGGAGCGCCGCCGCGACATGTCTCAGGCCGTCGACTCCTACCGCCGCTACCTCGCCTCGGGCGCCGCGCCTCGCGCCGCCGCCGTCCGCGAGTGGAAGGATCGCCTGCAGATGATCTACGGCCTGGCCGAGCCCGCCACCGCCCCGACCTCCAACCCCGAGCCCTCCAGCGCCACCGCTTCGGATACCACGCCATGATTTCCCCCCGCTCGCTCCTCCTGGGCCTCGCGCTGCTGTGCGCGTGGGTGCCCGCCGCCGGCGCGGCCGCCCCCAAGAAGGCCACCCTGGGCGTCTTCCTGCCCACCACGCTCACCGATGGCCAGCAGCGCTTCCAGTACGCCGAGGCGCTCGCCGCGAAGCTGACCGCGGCCACCGGCCGGCCCACCGCCGCCAAGAGCTTCGCCCGCTACGAGGACTTCTCGAAGGCCGTGGGCGAGGGCATCGTCGACTTCGCCGTCCTGGACTCCTGGGCCGCCGTGCAGCTCGGCAACAAGGCCACCCCGGTGGCGCTCGCGCCGCTGTCCGGTGAGACGGCCCAGCGCTGGGCCATCGTCTCCACCTCGCGCGGCTCCGTGAAGGACCTGGCGGGCAAGCGGCTCGCCATCGTCAAGGGCGCGGGCGCGGCGGACCCCAAGTTCGTCACCAACGTGGTGCTCGCCGGTGACCTGGACGCCAGGAAGCACTTCAAGCTCACCCCGGTGCCCAACGTGGAGTCCGCCCTGAAGATGCTGGAGGCCAAGGGCGCCGAGGCCGCGCTGGTGCCGCTGGCCCACGTGCCCGAAGGCGTGCGCGTCCTCTACCGCAGCAGCAAGGTGCCCGGCGCCGTCCTGGTGGGCATGCGCGGCGACGCGGATGACCTGACGGAGAACCTCAAGAAGCTCGAGCCGGTGGCTCCCTTCGGTGCCTTCGTCGCCATCCAGGGCAAGGAGCTGGAGGACCTGCGCAAGCTGCTGCAGAGCGGCCCTCCCCGCCGCCAGCCCGTGCTGGTGGAGGTACCCGCACTGCGCGTGGACACCCGGGCCTTCCTGGAGCCCGCCGTCCTCCAGCCGGTGCTCCCGTCCTTCGCGGACGCACTGGATGTGTCCGCCGAGCAGCCGGATGACTGACAGAGCGGGGGCGACTTTCTCCTCCTGGAACCGCTACACTCCTTCTCCAAATCGCGGGACGTAGAGAACGATGCACTCGACTCGAATGGCTTGGCTCCCGGCGCTCGTCGGGCTCATGTGCGGCCTCACCGCCCACGCTGGAACGCCGCAGACGAAGTCCACCCTGCCGGCGCCCAGCAGCACCACCAGCACTGGCACCAGCGCTGGCACGGGCACTGGCACGACGGCCTCGGATGCCCCCAAGGCGCGCAAGCCGCTGCCGCTGCCTCCGCCCGCTTCGTCCTCCAACGTGCCGCAGCGCGCGCCCTTCACCGGCCCGGCGGCCTCGCGGCCGCTGCCTCCGCCCTCGGCCCTGGCCGGTGTGGACATCCCGGATCCGCTCGCCACGCCCGAGGCCTCCTCGCTGGAGGACTCCGTGCAGCAGCTGCTGAGCGAGGCGGTGGTGTCCACGGCCTCCAAGCGCAGCCAGCGCATCGCCGACGTGCCGATGACCATCTCCTGGATTCCCGCCGAGGAGCTGGAGGGCACCGGCCAGTTCTCCCTGTGCGAGGCCATCCAGTACTTCCCCGGCATGGAGTGCCGCCGGGGCGCCATGCGCAAGGCGGCGGTGAGCGCGCGCGGCCTGGGCTCCAACTACCTCTCCAACCGGCTCCTGCTGCTGCAGGACGGCCGCCCGCTGACCGACCCCTGGACGGGCCAGTTCTACGCGGACGAGACCACGCCGCTCACCAACCTCAAGCAGATCGAAGTCATCCGGGGCCCCGGCTCCACGCTGTACGGCTCCAACGCCTTCAGCGGCGTCATCAACATGATCTCCCGCCAGCCCAAGGACCTGATGCAGGACGGGCGTGACTGGGGCTCGGACATGCGGCTGCTGCTGGGCCAGGACCGGACGTGGCGCGCGCAGGCCACCGCGGCCGGACGCGGCGGCCCGGTGGAGGCGCTCGTCAGCTACTACGGCTTCGGCTCGGACGGCCCCCAGCTCTTCAATGATCCGAAGATCGGCCGCGTGGACACCAACGAGGACTCGCTGGTGCACCAGGTGACCGGCCGGGTGAACATCAAGAGCGTGACGCTGGATGCCAGCTTCACCAGCGGAGAGATCGGCCGCCCCGGAGGCCACCAGCTCGCCACCGTGGGCAACTGCGGCAAGTGCCACTACACGCCCAACGACGTGGAGCGCGTGCAGAACTTCAACGCGAGCGCGCAGCTGGACCAGCAGGTGACGGACAACCTGCGCGTGTTCGCCCAGGCGTACACCTTCTTCAAGCGCCGCCAGGTGGAGATGGAGAACGCCTTCGACGAGGAGAGCCCCCAGATGCCCCTGGGCAAGCGCCGCCGGATCGGCGGTGAGGCCCGCGGCCTGCTCACCCTCGGCGATCTCACCGTCACCTTCGGCGGTGACTACAAGAACGACCTGGTCAACAACCCCAACATCCTCCCCGGCCTGACCATGGAGGACACCACCCAGGACATCCTCGGCGGCTTCCTCGACGCGGAGTACCGGCCCTTCAGCCAGCTCGTGCTGAGCGCGGGCGCCCGCTACGACAAGTACATGATCCCGGAGAAGGTCTGGCAGACGCGCACGGATCAGATCTCCCCGCGCGCCAGCGTGGTGTTCCACGCCCGTCCCGAGCTGACCTTCCGCGCCAACTACGGCCGCGCCTTCCGCGCGCCCACGCTGGCGGAGCTGGCCATCAACCAGCAGATGTACGCGTCCACGCTGCTGGGCAACAGCACCCTGCGCGCCGAGACGCTGGACACCGTCGAGGCCTCGGTGGACTTCTGGCCCTTCGATCGCACGGTGCGCCTGACGGGCACGGGCTTCTACAACCTGGCCAGGAACTTCATCAACCAGGAGCTCCTCTTCGGCGCCACCTCGCAGTTCAAGAACGTGGGGGATGCGCGCGTGCTGGGCTTCGAGGCGGAGGCGGCGGCGCAGGTGGCGGCCATCAACTCCTCCTTCGACGTGTCGTACCAGTTCCTGGACGCGCGGGCGCTCGCCTTCGAGAACCGGCCGGAGCGGCCGCTCGACTACGCGCCCCAGCACCGCATCTACGCGCGCGGCCGGACGAACTTCGGCAAGTTCGGCTTCGCCGAGCTCTACGCGCTGTACGTGGGCGAGCGTCTCGACTCGGGCTCCCTGGAGAACCCGGCCACCGGAAAGTTCGAGCAGGTGAAGCTGCCGGGCTACTTCACCGCCACCGCGCGCGTGGGGGCCAACGTCACCAAGGGCCTCACGGTGTCCGTGGTCGGCTCCAACCTCTTCAACGCGAAGTACGACGAGTCCTTTGGCTTCCCCGCGCCTCCGCTGAGCCTCTTCAGCGAGATCAAGTTCCAGTACTGAGCCGTCATCGTGAGAGCCGCCCACCACGCGGGGGCCACCACTGGCCTCCATCTCATCGCAGATGCCTCCCTGGCTCCCGCCACGTTGGAGCAGGCCACCCCCGCGCTCGTGCGCAGTGGCCTGCCGGTGGTGGCGCGAGGGGGCACCGCGCGAGCCCCGGCCCGCGAGCTGGTCCTCTTCGACGGCCGTCTGGGGCCTGCCCACGCGGCGATGCTGGAGCGTCAGCCTCCAGCGCTGCTGCTGGCCACGCGCGAGCCGGGTGGCCTCCCGTCCGCGTGGGAGATGCGGGTGCTGGGCTCGCTCCTGCGGGGTGAGCCGTTGATGCCCCCGGGGGCCGCGGTCGCGAAGCTGTGGCTGGAGCGGGTGGTGGACTTGAAGGGCGCCTCGTCCGAGGCCGCCGCGCTGGTGGAGGCCTCCAAGGGCAGCCGGAGCGCGGCGAACCTCGCGGCCGAGGTGATGCACGAGCTGGCCGCCAACGCGCTGTTGGACGCGCCCGTGGATGCCCGGGGCACGCCGCTGTACGCCCACCGGCGCGAGTCGGTGCAGGCGGTGGCGCCCGAGCACGTGTGCCAGGTGTCCCTGGCGGTGGGGGAGGGCGGCATCTTCCTGGAGGCGGTGGATCTCTTCGGGCGGCTGACGCCCGGGCCCATCGCGCGGGCACTGGCCTCGCTGGGTGGGCGCATGCAGGTGAATGCCTCGGGCGGTGGGGCGGGCCTGGGCATGCGGCGCATCCTGGAGGCGTGTGATTTGATCGCCGTCCGCGTGGCTCCCGGCAAGGAGACGCGGATGCTGGGCGTGGTCGGGTTGGGCGAGGCGCGCCGCCGGGCCGCGCTTCCCAAGTCGTTGCTGTACTTCCAGTCGGAATGAGGAGCGGGACGGTGGAGACGCAGGGTTCCAATGCCACTATCAGCCGCGTGCGCGTGGGTACCATCCACCACGTCCGCATCGCCGGCATCATCGACGAGACGTTCCCGCTGACGTCCTCGTCCCCCGACATGGGCGGGCTGCTCATCGTCGACCTCGGCCAGGTGGAGCGCATCAGCTCCTTCGGCGTGCGGCGGTGGATCGAGTTCGCCAGCAAGCTGCCCGCGGGCGGCATCGCGCTGTACGTGGTCAACGCGCCACCGGTGATGGTGGACCAGCTCAACATGGTGGAGGGCTTCTCCGGCGTGGCGCGGGTGCTGTCCGTGCTGGCGCCCTACACGTGCCGCGCCTGCGGAGAGGACCGGCTGCGCCTGGTGGACCTGCAGTCGGAAGCGCCCATCATCGCCGAGGGCCGCGCCCCCGAGCACTCCTGCCCGGTGTGCGCCGGCAAGCTGGAGTTCGCGGATCTGCCGAGCGAGTTCTTCGACTACGCGCAGCGCCAGCAGTTCGGCACGGTGGATCCGGTGGTGATGCGCTACCTGCGCGCCACCACGCCCAGCGCCCCCAGCGCGCTCACCACGCACCTGAAGATCGTCCAGGACGACATCACGTACGTTTCCCTGGCCAGCGAGCTGAAGGCGGACCTGAACGTGCGCCGGCTGGCCTCGGGCCTGGAGGGGCGCGTCGCCTTCGACTTCTCCCACGTCAGCAAGGTGGAGCCCGAGGCCGTCGCGAAGCTGGAGCAGGTGCTGGCCACGGCCGCGCAGGGCGCCAAGGTGGTGCTGTGCCGCGTGCCCCCGCCGGTGCTCCAAGCGCTCAACCGCTTCACCAGGCAGCTCACCGCGCAGATCGGCACCCTGTGGCTGCCCTGCGAGTGCCGCAACTGCGGCCATGAGCACCAGCAGCGCGCCCTGGCCTCCGAGTACCTCGCCAAGCTGCGCGCCAACGCCAGCCCCGAGCGCGAGTGCCCCATCTGCGGCGGCTCCGCGCGCCTTCCCGCCATCCCCCAGCTCGTGCCGCTGCTCAGCCGCTCGTCGCTGGTGGACAAGCCGCTGGACGACATCGAGGCGCTCGAGCCCCGCGCCCTCAGCCAGTACCTCTTCGGCTCCACCAACGTGGATCCGAACGCCAACAAGGGCGGCGGCTCGGACATCAGCAACTCCATCAGCGCCACCAAGCTGCAGATCATCCGCCGGCTGGGCCAGGGCGGCATGGCCGAGGTGTTCCTCGCCAAGCAGGTGGGCGTGAAGGGGTTCGAGAAGTTCGTGGTGATGAAGAAGATTCTCCCGCAGTTCGCGGAGAATGCCGAGTTCGTCGACATGCTCTTCGCCGAGGCGCGGGCCAACGCGCGCCTCACGCACCCCAACGTCGTGCAGACGTTCGACGTGGGCATGAACGACGGCGTGGCGTACATCCTCATGGAGTACGTGCGCGGCCCGGATCTCAAGAAGTTGATGAACGAGCTGCGGCGCAAGGGCCTGGCCCTGCCGCTGGAGCACGCGCTGCGCATCGTCGCCGAGACGGCCGCGGGCCTGCACTACGCGCACAGCTACGTGGACCCGGCCGGCGTGCCCCACCCGGTGGTGCACCGCGACGTCAGCCCCCACAACGTCCTCATCTCGCTGGATGGCGCCATCAAGCTGAGCGACTTCGGCATCGCCAAGGTGCAGGGCGAGGAGAACACCCAGGCCGGCGTGCTCAAGGGGAAGATCTCCTATATCTCCCCCGAGGCCGCCGCGGGCCGCGCCCTGGACGCGCGCAACGACGTGTTCGCCCTGGGCGTGGTGCTCTTCGAGCTGCTCACCGGCACGCTGCCCTTCAAGCGGGACCACGACGCCGCCACGCTCAACGCCATCGTGCGCGAGCCGGCGCCCGTGCCCTCCCAGCTCAAGCCGAACATCCCCCAGGATGTGTCGGATCTCATCCTCCGCGCCCTGGTGAAGGATCCGGCGCGCCGCACGCCCTCCGCCGCCGCCATGCGCGAGGAGATCGAAGCGGTGATGGCCCACCACCGGCTCAACTCGTCGCCGGCGGCGGTGGCCCAGTTCTTCAAGGCCACCCTGGGAGACCGGCTCGCCGAGTTCGGGCCCACCACGAACAACGCTT
Source organism: Archangium sp. (assembly GCF_057119385.1). Classification (NCBI taxonomy): domain Bacteria; kingdom Pseudomonadati; phylum Myxococcota; class Myxococcia; order Myxococcales; family Archangiaceae; genus Archangium; species Archangium sp. Next base: position 171,198 of record NZ_DBNGVP010000028.1, read on the forward strand.
CGGCGGGCTCCACCGGCTCGCATCCGAGCGTCTCGGGCACGGGCTCGGGCAACGCGACGCGCGTTCCCACCGGCGCAACGGGGGAGATGGTGGCGCCCCCCGGCACCGGCTCCCGGCCCGCGCTCGGCTCCAGCACCGGGCAGTACGGCGCCGTGCCGCAGCCCCCGCCTCCTCCGGCGCAGTCCTCGCGTCCTCCTCCGGCTCCTCCTGCGCCCGGTACGCAGGCTCCGGACGAGCGCACCGAGGTCTACCGGCCCGCGCAGCAGGGTCTCATCGCCCCCAACGCCCTGCCTCCCGAGCCTCCCACGGACGCGGTAGCGGCACAGGCGTCGGCTCCCGTCCCCGCGCGTCCGTCCCTGTCCGGGGTGCCTGTCGTGCCGCCCCCGCCGCCGACCGTGGCGTCCCGTCCCGGGGGACAGGCCCGTGCCTCCATGACCGGCGTGCCCGCGGTGCCGCCTCGGGCCTCCGGGCCCACACCCGCGGTGCCGCCCCGCGCGTCCCTGTCCGGCACGCCCGGTACCGGCTCCCGGCCCGCGTTGCAGCCCGCGGTTCCGGTGTCCGCCCGCACGGCCACCCAGGTGGCTCCCGCGCCAGCCCCGGTGGGTGTTGCTCCGGTGGGTGCGCCTCCCAAGGCCCCGGCCCCGCAGGCCCCTGCCGCCATGTCCGCGGCCAGGCCCCCCGCGCCCCGCTCGTCCGCGGTCAAGTGGGCCGTCCTCGGTGTCGCCGGGCTCCTGGTCGTGGGCGGCGGCGCCGTGTTGGCTCCCAGGCTGCTCTCGAATCAGGGCGTCGACGTGGTCAACCGCGAGCCGGGCGAGCAGATCTACATCGCGGGCCTCCGGGTGGAGGATTCCCAGGACCTCAGCCTGGAGGGCGTCAGCCAGCTCGTCGTCTCCACGGCGAAGGAGGGCCGCCTGCATCGCTTCGGGATTCCGGTGAGCCAGGACGTCATCGATGTGCGCACCCTGCCCGAGGCCCGGCCGGAGCCGGGCAGCAAGGGCACGCTGCGCGTGGAAGGATCGCCGGGCTGCTTCGTCAAGCTGGGCCCGGACATGCTCCCCGGTGCCACGCCCGTGTCGGCCCCCATCGAGGCGGGAGTGGAGTTGCAGGTCATCGTCACCTGTCCCAACCAGCCGGTGTGGTCGCGCTGGGTGATGGCGGTGCCCGGGCAGGAACTGAAGGTCGTTCCATTGCCGAAGAAGTAGGCCTCTCGGAGGCCCTCGGGCCAGGGTGCGTCGCGTATGAAGGGCTGGAAGCTGTTTCCTCACCTCGTCGTCCGCACCACCGGCTTTCCCTTCGAGCGGCTGGAGCGGCTGCGCTGTCCCGAGTCGGCGGAGAGCGCCCGGAGGCTGTGGGCCGAGCGGCGTGAGCTGGAGGCACTGAAGGCCCGGGGCCCACGGTTGCGGCGGCCTCCGTCCGCGGTGCTGGCCGCACTGAAGGCGGGGCGCCCGGTGGACGTGGAGGGGCTGGAGTCCCCCGAGTTCTTCGCCACGTACAACGTCCACGCCCGCGCCGCGCAGGAGGCCGGTGCGGCCTTCGAGGAGGCCTTCACCCGCGAGTCGGCCCGGGTGGAGGAGGCGCTCGCGGCGCTGCGCACCGAGCCGCGCTTCCTGGAGGCGGTGGCCAGCTCCAGCCCTCCGGTGGCGAGGGACTTGAGCGCCGGCCGGGACGGGGCGCGGCTGAAGCGGCAGGTGGCCAGCTACCTGCAGCGGCTGTGCGCGAAGAACGAGACGATGAGCTTCTTCGGCCCCATCAACTACGGGCGGGTGGAGCCTGGCGCGCCCACGGGTGTTTCGGTGCGCTGGTCCGGCCCCGAGGTGCTGGTGGGGCGCAATACCTTCGCCGCCTCGTGGCTGGTGCTCGGGCTGGTGCGCGCCATTGCCGCCGACCCGGAGGTGGCGCCCTGGCTCGTGCTGCGCCGCAAGGCCTTCGCCTCGATGCCTCCGCGCAAGGGCGCGGCGCCCAACCCCGCCAGTGTGGAGGACGTGCTCCCGAGGCTGGTGGAGGCGGTGGATGGGACGCGGCCCCTGTCGGCGCTGCGCGAGGCGCTCGGGGTGGAGTGGCCGCTGCTGCTCGAGGCCGTCCGCTTCGGCCTGCAGCGCAACCTGTTCACCCATCCGCTCGAGGTGCCCTCGGCCTCGCACCACCCGCTGGAGGACCTGGCCGAGCGGCTCGCCGGCATTCCCGGCCCGGTGGCCCGTGAGCACCTGCGCGCGCTGGAGGGCCTGCTGGCGGTGATGGCGCGTTACGGCGCGGCGGACGCGGCGGGGAAGATGGCGCTCAACGAGGAGCTGGCGAAGCGCGTCCGCGAGCGCTGGAGTGTGGCCCCCGTGGCCGCCGCCTCCATGTCCGACAGCCACAACTTCTACCAGGACCGTCTCCCGATGCGGGAGGAGTGCGGCGGAGACCTGCGCCTCACGCTGGGCGGCGAGCGCGCGGAGGAGCTGACGCGGAAGCTGGAGCCGGCGCTCGGGTTGATGGGCGAGGCGGCGCTGCGCACGCGCGAGGCGGCCCGGTCCGCCGTGGCGGCGCTGGTGGGGGCTCGCACGGTGCCCTTCTGGAAGGTGGTGGCGGCGTACGGGGACAGGCCGGTGCCGTACGACACCACCGTGGCCTCGGCGCTCGCGGCGGCCATTCCCGAACCGGCGGCCCGGTGCGTGGAGTTGGATCCGGCGGTGCTGCCCGTGCCTCGCGCGGACACGGAGCTGCCGATCGTCACCTCGATCGATCTGCTCGTGGGCGCCCCGGACGTGGAGGCCTGGAGCCGCGGCGAGTACGAGCTGGTGGTGGGCGACGTGCACGATACGGCCCTGGTGTGGGGCTGGGCGCTGCAGTTCCACGAGGAGCGGAGGCGGGTGGAGGGCGAGATGCTGCGGGCGCTCGGCTCGCTGCGGCGGCCGATGCCCTTCGTCACCGTGCTGGCCTCGCGGCGCACGGGCCTGCTGCCCGCGGAGTTCCCTGGCCCCGTCGTCGAGCTGGGCGGAGTGAGCGCCCGGGCCTCGGCGTGGCGGCTGCCCTTCGATGACCTCCAGGTGGAGAGCGACGGGCGCACGGCGCGGCTGGTGTCCACGCGGCTGGGCACGGAGGTGTGCCTCTACAACGGGGAGATCGAGAGCCTGGTGCAGACGGCCTTCGCCCTGCCGCGCATCCGGCCCCTGCGCGTGTCCCTGGGCGCGCACACGCCCCGGGTGATGCTGGGAGGCGCGGTGTTGCAGCGCGAGCAGTGGAAGCTGGAGGCCCCGGATGCCGAGGCGCTCGTCGCGTGCAAGGACGACAAGGCGCGGCTCCGGACGGCGGTGGGCATCTGGGCGCGGATGGGGCTGCCGGACCACGTGTTCGCGAAGTTCCCGGGCGAGCGCAAGCCGGTGCTCGTCGACGTGCGCAGCCCGGCGCTGCTGCGCGTCTTCGTCAACCTGCTCGAGCAGAAGGGCGAGGTGATGCTGTCGGAGATGCTCCCCGCGCCCGGACAGCTGTGGCTGGGGGCCTCGGGCGGGCGGCACACGGCGGAGCTGCGCTGCTGCTTCCTGTGGGGCTCGGCGTCATGAAGCTGCTCGTCCTGCCTCCCCACCGGGATGTGACGTGCGTGCCGGATGCGCCCGAGGGCTGGCGGGTGCTCGACGTGGCACGGGCCTTCTGCCAGCGGGTGATGGAGCCGGAGCTCCTGGCGCGAGCGGTGGAGACGCGGGAGCGCGAGCCCGCCACGACCCAGACGATGCGCGAGATGCTGCTCCTGCGCGCCGTGCTCGTGCTGTGGAAGCGGGGAAGGGCGGATGCGCACCGGCCCCTGCGTGCCCTTGGAGCGGTGCTCACGGCGCTCTCGGGTGCACCGATGGGGGTTCACGTGCGGCTCGATGACATCGAGCTGGAGGGGGGCACCACCGAACGCTCGGCCGATGTGCTCCGGATCGTCCAGCGGCCCGCGCTGTATGACGAGGACCTGGCCCGTGCGGCCGGGCAGTTCCCGAATGCCGAGCGGGTGCGGCTGTGGTTGGAGAAGGACCTGCAACTTCCCGCGGCGGTGAAGCTGGCTGAGGCATGTCCGGCCTCGGTGCCGCTGGAAGTGGCGGGACCGTTCGCGGCCACCCACCGTGCGGTCCTGACGACGCTTCCCGCCTTCCAGCGGGCCTCGTTTCCCGAGGACGTGGCGCCCCTGCGTTGGCGAGTAGCGGCCCTGGACGCGGCGGAGCCGGAGTCCCTCACCTGGGTTCCCGAGGGGGCGCGTCCCCCGGCCGACGGAGGGCTTTGGGCGGGGCACGTGCCATTGGGAGCCCTGCTCGACGCGGAGGCACTCGTGTCGAGCGGCTGCCGCACGGCGGTGGTGGGGTTCTGCGCGGTGGATGAGGGCTCGGTCGTGGGCAGTGACGGGAGCCGCGTGCCGCTGGAGCCGCTGGTCGCCGCGGTGGAGCGGCTGCGCGCCGCTGGAGCACGCGTGGTGGCGGAGTGGTGGGTGGGCGCTCCCGGCGTGGACGAGGCCGCGCACGAGCGGACCTTCACGCTGCTCGGCCAGCGGCCCGTATTCGATTGGGTGTCGGGCGTGAGGCCGTTCCACTGGACACGCGGGCGCTCGGGCGAGGACTTCGCGGGCGTGCCGGTGCGTTTCCTCGCGCCGCCCGAGGACCGGGACCTGGCGCGCACGGTGCCCTTCGAGGCACCGGGGACGGTGCCCCACGCTCGGCTGGCGGAGTTGCTCGGCTCGCTGGCGGGGAAGCTGCTGCAACGCGCGCCGCTCAGTCCGGGCCGGGTTGCCTGGGCCTCGCTCCATCCGCCGGCCCCCGTGGCGCCGGGAGGCGAGCGGATCCGGTTGGACGGAGACTGCGCGCTGGTGCAACTGCCGGCGACGCTGGACGGAGTGGTGAAACCCTCCTGGTACGCGGCGAACCTGCGCACGGGAGGGGTGCTGGCCATGGACGCGCGGCTGGCGCCACTGGTGGCGGGGGCGGAGCAACCGGTGACGGTGGGAGAGCTGTTCGCGACGCTGCCGGAGGCGCAGCGCGGCAAGGTGGAAGCGGCGCTGGTGGGCCGCGCGGTCCTCGAGAGGGTGCACGGATGAGCGAGCGCTGGACGCTGGGCGAGGTCTTCGTACTCCGGCACGCGGGTTTCCCGTTCGACTGGCTGGAGGGCCTGGGTTTCTCGGAGGGGCTGCGCTCCGAGGTGGCGGCGCTGCTCGAGGACGAGCGGGCGCTGGTGGAGGCCGTGCGCACCGCCGCGGGCGAGGACGCGGCCCGCACGGCGCGAGAGGCGCTGGAGAAGGGCAAGGAGCCGGCGCTCAAGGCGAAGTACGGGCCCGAATGCGTCCAGGCGCTGGAGCGCTACCGGGCGCACCGCGTGGCGCTGTCGGCCCGGTACACGGCGGAGCGGCTGCAACTGCGGAGACGGCTGCGCGAGCGAGCGGCGGAGCCCGCCATCCAGGAGGCCGTCTTCTTCTCCAACCCGGCGATGTACGAGAACGTCTGGTCGCGCTACCTGGAGGGGGAGCAGCGGCCGGACAACTCGGATGCGCGGCGGGTGGAGCGGCAGGTCTACACGTACCTCCAGCGCTTCTGTGCGAAGAACGAGACGACGAGCTTCTTCGGCCCCATCTCCTACGGCGAGTGCGGCGGGGAGGGCGCAGAGGACGTGCGGGTGGTGCCGAGCGGGAGCACGCGGCGGCGCACCTTCCTGACGTTCTGGGCCGTCACCGAGCTGGCGAGGGCCGTGGCCCGGGAGCCCGAGGTCCGCCGGCACCTGCCGCTGCGGCTCAACCCCCTGTTCAAGGTGGAGCCGGGCCGGGCGAGCTGCGAGCCGTTGACGCTGGAGGTGCAGCTGTCGCCGGAGGCGGAGCGGCTGCTCGAGGTGCTGCCTGGGGCACCGACACTGGGCACGGCCTCGAACGCACTGGGCCAGCCAGTGGAGGCGGTGCAGCGGCTCGTGTTGCCGCTGATGAAGTCGGCGCTGGTGCTGCTGGGGCTGCCCTTCGTGGCGAATGACTTCGGCACCTTCTCGAGCCTGCGCGAGGCGGTGGCGGCGCTGCCCGGGTCCGAGGCCCGGGAGCGCTGGCTGTCGAGGCTGGACGAGCTGGAGCGCCTGCGCGGCGAGTTCGAGGGCGCGGGGCTGGCCCGCCGCCGGGAGCTGCTGCAGACGCTGGAGACGCGCTTCACCGAGTACACGGGCAAGCCCGCGAGGCGAGGCGAGGGGCAGGTGTACTCGGACCGGCTCATCCTCTACGAGGAGGCGTCCTCGCCCTTCCGGCTGAAGCTGGGGCGGCGCTTCAGCCAGGAGATGGCGGCGAAGCTGTCCGGGGCCCTGGAGCTCTCCGCGGCGTACGGGGACAGCGTGCAGCGCAGCTACCGCGAGCAGGTGCGCGACGCATTGGGCCCGGAGGAGCGCCCGCTGGACTTCCTGGAGTACGCGGTGCGGCTGCGCCCGGACCAGGTGGCGGGGAGCCGCTTCGCACCGGTGCCGCCCATCCTGCTCGACGAGGACCTGTCGCGCTCCCGGACGCTGCCGGAGGATTTCCTGGGCACCTCGCAACCGGGAGGTCGCTACTCCCTGCCGGACGTGTGCCTGGCGGCGACGGACCAGGGCTTCGAGGTGATGTGCGCGCGCGTGCACCACCACCTGATGCTGTGGAGCTGGTTGAGCGCCTTCTACCCGGACCGGGCGCGCTACGAGTCGGTGGCGGGCCAGTGGCTGGAGCGCGAGCCCGCGGCGAAGGGGCTGGTGGGACTGGCCATCCGCCGGCGCAACAAGGGCTTCTACGTCTACCCGGGCCGGAAGTTGATGTACTCGGTCTCGGACGTGCTGGACGTGGAGCAGGGCGCGCTGAAGCCGCACGACGTGAAGGTGCTGCCCACTCGCGAGGGGCCGGTGCTGATGGACGGGGAGGGGAAGCGGCTGTCTCTGTACATGCCGCTGGACGACTTCAACACGTACGCGCCGTTCGCGGCGCTGGCGCACCCGCAGGTGCTGCACGCGAAGCTGCGCACCCGGGGCCGGCACCTGCCGAGACTCCACGTGGGCGGCGCGGTGTACCAGCGGGAGCGGTGGGAGCTGCCGACCACCTTGTTCTCACAGGTGAGCGGGATGGATCTGTTGCTCGCGGTGGAGCGCGAGCGCCGGGCGAGTGGCTGGCCGCGCTTCGTGTTCATGCGCAGCACGGTGGAGCGCAAGCCGTACCTGATCGACACGGCGTCGCCGTTCGCGCTGGAGCTGCTGCTGTACCTGTCGCGAGGGGCGGAGCAGCTCTCGGTGGAGGAGATGTACCCGGCCCCGGAGCAGCTGTGGCTGAAGGACGAGCGGGGCCGCTACACGTGCGAGATGCGGATGCAGGCGGTGCGCTGGAGCGAGGAGCGGGGCTGAGCGATGAGTGCGACCCAGGACGTCGTCATACTCGGGGCCGGAGTGATGGGGCTGTCCGTGGCACGCCGGCTGGCGGCGGCGGGGGCGCGGGTGACGGTGTTGGATCCGGTGGAGCCGGGAGGGCAGGGCTCACGAGCGGCGGCGGGGGTGGCGATTCCCTCGGTGCGGCTGCTGGATGACCCGGACATGCTCGCCTTCACGCGGGCGGCGCACGGAGCACTGGCCGAGGAACTGGCCTCCCTGGGTGATGGCCCGAGCCTGCGCCGGGGGCAGGGCGTGCTCCGGGTGGCGATGGACGCGAAGGGGCGGGATGCGCTGGGGCAGAAGGCGGCGAACCACCCCGAGTGGCTGGGCACGTGGATGGACGCGGCGCGCGTGGTGGAGCTGGAGCCCGCGCTGGAGGGCACGCCGATCCTCGGGGCCTTCGTGACCGAGCAGGGCTTCATGGTGGACACGGAGGCCTACCTCAACGCGCTGCTGCACGACCTGCACCGGAGGGGCGTGAAGGTGCGGCTGGGCGAGGGAGCGCGCTCGGTGGCCGAGGTGGACGGTGGGGTGGAGGTGCGGACGGAGCAGGAGACGCATCGGGCGGGGAGGTTGGTGGTGTGCGCGGGGGCGTGGTCGGGAGGAATCGCGGGACTGCCGCCGCTGCCGGTGAAGCCCCTGCGAGGACAGATGCTGACGATCTTCCACCCGGAGGTGAGGCTGACGCGGGTGGTGTCGGGGCCGACGTACCTGGCGCCCTGGCGCACGGGGGAGATCGTCGTGGGCGCCACGGAGGAGGACGCGGGCTTCGCGTGCCACGTGACGCCGACGGGCCTGATGCACCTGGGAGCCACGGTGGCGAAGCTGGCGCCGAGGCTGCGCGAGGCGCGCTTCGGAAGGGCGTGGGCGGGACTGCGCTCGGTGATACCGGGGGGCAAGCCGCTGATTGGCCGCTATCCGGGGACGAAGGCGGTGCTGATCGCCAGCGGGCACGCGGGACAGGGCATTCTCACGAGCGCCCTCACGGGCCGCGCCGTGGCGGAGCTCCTCGAGCACGGGCACAGCGAAATTGCCGCTGCTTTTGAACCTGAGCGTGTGCTCGCCATGCGCCCGGAACGTTCGTAGGCATCGCGTTCGTTGTCTGCTGCGGTTGCTGTGCTGGAACTGACCCAGGTCAATAGAGCGGATCAGTGTCGTGCTTTGGCTTGTGCCCTCAATGGCGCGCAGTACGCAACAATGGTTACCACAGCAAGACGTTCAGCAACTTCCAAGAGGTCAAAGCGGTATGGGATACTCTCTCAGGCACATAGCTTTAATCACGCTCTTCCTGTGGAGTTGCTCCAGTTCCGGGGGGCAGTCGGCACCATCCCTGCCTCACACTTCTCAGGCCGCGAGCGGTCGTGATGCCGGGCAGGCGGTGAGCGGTCAATCATTGGTTGATTCGGCCTCTGGCAACAAGAATCAAGACGTCAAGATCGAGAAGGAACTCGAGAAACGAGGTCTCCTCTTGGCGCGTGACAAGGCCGGATCCTGGTATCTAGGCACCCGCATCGAGGGGAAACTCCTGCTCTCAAAGAGTTTTGCGAGCTCTGATGAGGCTGTCGACCTGAGCGAAGAGGAGACCAGACAGCAGGCGGTGCTGACAATCCAATACACGGACGAGAAGGCCACCAGGACCAGCCACGTGGTCGCTACGACGAAATATTCACTGGATGTAGACCATCTGGCCGATAGGTTCGTGGTACGCCGTTGGAAAGTGCATCGGAGCCTCGCAGACATGATGGCGGCGGATCCTCGCCAGGAGAAGTTCACGGAGGTGGCCGTCGATCTTGCGGGAAGGATGGTCACGAAAACTTCAGGTATCAAAGGGGAGGGCGTCCCCTCCCAGAAGACCTCTTCCAGCGGGGCCCAGTCGGATGTCAAAGCGCCTTTGCTCGTTGTCGGCAACAGTTTCGACGAGAAGCAAGCCTTCCGTGATTTCGTGCCGGTATATGGGGCGAAGAACCTCAAGGACGACGGCGATCTGTCAGCCCAGTTGATGATGCGCTGGGATGCCGAGCGGATTCATTTCAAAGTGAAGGTGCTCGACGATTTCGTCCTTTTTGGCAAGGGCATCCACACGGACCATTTCGAACTCTGGGGGCTTCCAAAGGGTGGGGGGCAGCAGTTGGTGTACTTCGACAAGAATGAAGAGATCTGGCTTGTGCCCGCCGACTCACCTGAATCCAGGCAGCCCCTGAATGGGGAGTACATGCTGATGGAAGATGGATATGAGGTGAAGTTCGAGCTTCCCTACTTCCTCTACAGCATGAGCGACTCGCTGAAGGGGAACGAGGTCCTTGATGCCACCATCGTCATTTCCGATGCGGATCGGGACAGAAAGCAGGAGACCCTCATTGGCACCTCGCTCGTGAATGCGAAACCCTGGACGTGGGGGAAGATTTACCTGCAAGGGAAACAGGAATGGCCAGAGCTCAGCGCCGAATTCATCGCGAGTATGCATTGATGACGGCATGAGCCTGTCGAAACGCTCACGGAGTCTCTTCATGTGGTACTCTCGCTGGCATGTCGCCTTGGTGTTGGTGGGCTTGTGGAGTTGCTCCAGCGCTGTTGGGGGGCAGCCAGCGTCGCAGGACGCTGGAGAGGCCGCGAGCGCCCAGGTGCAAGCAGCAGCGCCATCTGCGGACCAGGGTTTCGAGATCAAGAAAGAACTCGAGGCACAGAGGCTCGTGTTGGCTCGTGACAAGGCTGGACAGTGGTATCTGGGCGCTCGCAGAGATGGGAAGCTCCTGCTCTCGAAGCCCTTCGCGGACGATGAGAAACGTGTTGACCTGATCTACGAGCAGCCCAGACAACAGGCAGTGTTGACGGTTGTGTCCGAGAGCGATCTTGCCACCAGGACGGGCCATGAACTCATCAAGACGACACTTTCCCTGGATGTGGAATTCAAGGAGGGGGCGTTCCGGATCAAGCGCTGGAAATCACGGCAGGATACCAAGGACTTGCTGAACGGTACCCCTGACAAGTTCACGGAGGAGGAGGTCGACTTCGTTGGGAGGACGGTCACGAAGGGTTCTTCCGGCTACTCCTTTCCGGACGTCAAGGCGCCCTTGCTCGTTGCCGGCAACAGCTTCGACGAGCAGCAGGCCTTCCGTGATTTCGTGCCGGTATATGGGGAGAAGAACCTCAAGGACGACAGCGACCTGTCGGTCCAGTTGATGATGCGCTGGGATGCCGAGCGGATTCATTTCAAGTTGAAGGTGCGCGACGATTTCGTCCTCTTTGGTAAGGACATCCACACGGACCATGTCGAACTCTGGGGACTGCCAAAAGGCGGGGGGCAGCACCTGGTGTACTTCTACGAGAATGAGGAAATCTGGCTCGTGCCCGCGAACTCACCTGGTTCGAAGGAGCCTCTGCGGGGCGAGTACATGCTGATGGAGGATGGATATGAGGTGAAGTTCGAGATTCCCTACTTCCTCCACATGAGAAGTGGTTCCTTCAAGGGCGACGAAGTCCTGGGAGCCACCATCGTCATCTCCGATGCGGATCGCGACAGGAAGCAGGAGACGCTCATCGCCACCTCGGCGTTGAATCAGAAGGTCTCCTGGACGTGGGGGAAGATCTTCCTGCGAGGAAAGAGTGAGTTGCCAGAGGTCAGCTCCAGGACCGTCTCCGGTTTCTACTGACCCGGCCGGGTCGTCGAGCTGTCCGTCACCCGCTCGAAGGTCATCACGCTCTCCATCAGCACGGGGAAGTCCAGCTCGCGTGCGAGCCGCCAGAGCTGCTGCCGGAATAGGGATTCGGAGGGCAAGGGCTCCTGGGTGCCCACCAGGATGAGGTTGCTGTACCGGGAGGCGCCGCGCAGCATCGCGCAGTCCTCGAAGGCCGTCGCGAAGGTCTTGATTCGCGACTCCAGGCTCCACTGCTCCTCGAGCGCGATGTTGAGCACCGCGACGCCTCCGGGCTCCAGTCTTCGCCGGACGTTCTGGAAGAAGAGAGCCTCTTTCAGGTGGTCCGGTGTCCCGCAGTCCCAGAAGGCATCCAGGAGGATGAGATCGTAGCGAGGCCCCTGCCGCGCCATGAAGTCGGCCCCGTCCTCCACCGAGATGTGGAGCCGGGCATCCTCCCGGACACCGAAGAAGCGCCGGGCCACGTCGACGACCACGGGGTTGATCTCCACCACCTCCACCTGTGAGCGGCGGGGCAGGAGCCGGTGCATCAGCATGGGAAACGCCCCACCGCCGAGGCCCACCACCAGGATGCGAGCGCGGCCCTCGGTGAGCGCGAGCCCGGCGGTGGCCACGCGCACGTAGCTGGTGGGGACAGCCAGGGGATCGCTCTTGTTGATGGCGCTCTGGAGCGTGCCCTCGGGGCTGTCGAAGCGGAGCGTGCGCTGGTCGCCCACGTCCACGACGTACACGGGCCCGAAGGGAGAGTCGGCCTCGTGGATCACTGTTTCCGAGACACTCACGCCCTCTCGGTAGCACGGACCGGCGGTGACTGTCGAAGCCTCGTGTGCAATCTCCCTTCATCCCCGGTACCTTCTCGGGCGGTTGTCGTTCCAAGGGGCACCCCGTATGGCGAAGGACCATGCAATCGTCGTCCGGAAGCGCCCTGACGGGGACGGCCCTGGCACTGTCCTGGTAGCCCTGAATCTCTGGGGAGTTTTCCAGGCTCTCCTGCTCGCGAGCTGTCTCATGGCCAGCATGAGCGCGGCCGGCGCGGAGTTGAGACGGGTGAGGGTGACGCTCTCGGCCGAAGCGCATTCACGAGCCGAAGCCCTCAGCCCCCGCCTGGAGGACTGGAAGGAGGGCATGCTCTCCCTTCGAATAGTGGACCCCGGCCGCCTGGTGGTGAAGGCAGGTGCGGAAGTCATCGCCGCAGGCGCGCTCGGCTGGGGTGAGGACCAGCGGCTGCGGGTGGACCCGCTCGAGGCCTACCCGCCCGAGACCCTGCCACGGGTTGTCAACCGCGAGCGCGGACAGGAGGAGGTGCAGGTAGACGTTCCAGAGGGAGTGGGCGCCGGAGAGCACCTCACCCTTACTTATGAATGGGACTGGAAGCACGCGGGGGAGCCCGCCCTGGAGCGCACCTGGCGCCTCTCCCCCACGGAGGAGATTCCACCAGAGTGGCTGGAGGACGAACCGTCCGAGCCCGAGCAGGATGACACGCTCGGGGACGAGGCCGGCACGCAGGCCCTCCTCTCGCATGAACTGGCTCCCATCCCCGTTCAAGTGGACCCGGCTCGGCCCGAGCTGCTGTGGGTTGCCGGGTATGCCTCGCGCGAGGAAATAGCCTCGCGGCTCTTTGGGGATGCCGCGGAGGCGGGTGCTTTCGACATCGAGCCCCGAGCGCCTCCCTCCACCGCTGTGGAAGGCCTCCACGTCTGCGTGCGCGTGCGCCACCCGCCAGCGCTCGTGCCGGAGTTGCTCGCCACCCTGCGCCGTGCCCTGGATGCGCATCTGGAGGCGGATGTCGCTTGGAGCCGCTCCCAGCTTTCGGCGCCATCCCTGAGCAGGGCCGGGGCCTCCGCACTGGTGGAGCGCGGCCTGCGCTGGGCTCAACGCTCGCACGTTCTGGATGGGGCCGGGCAGAGCTACTTCGACCGGTACCTCCAGGCGCTCGAACCCTTGAGGGACGAGTCGCAGCGCGGGCTCATCCTCGGAGAGGCCGCCGAGCCCCTGCGGAAGGCCATCGCTCTGCGCTCCAAACGCTACAAGGCGAGCGACAGCGTCACGGATGGCTCGCCCGTCCTCGCCCCGGGCAGCGTGGTGGGCCGCTTCTATTTCGCCGATGGCTCCAGCGTCCAGGTGCGCACCCTGCTGCTGCTCACCGAGGAGACGTCCCTGGAGCGTGCGGAGCTGCGCGTGCGCAACGCTCCTCGTGGAAGCCCGCGCGTCATCATCCCCGGGGAGGACGGGCGCTGGCGGGGCTACAGCGCCGAATTCAACACTGTTGCCGCGGCTCCCGACCCGCTCGAGCACCCCGAGGGCAACGCCTACTGGTACTACCCAGGCACGCTCCTCATTCGACCGGGGGACTGGCGGCCGGGGTTGGGAGCCGGTACGGGCGAGCTGGCGGCCTTGCGACGAGAGCTCCTCCAGACAGCCCTCGCCACGGCGACACCGCAAGCGCCCCAGCCCCTTGTCTCCCTCGACCATGACGTGCTTGCCCTACTCACTCCGGACGAGCGACTGGGCGTCATCAACACCCTCCTCATAGGCCCTGTGCTCACCTCCGACATGAAGGAGGAGGCAGTGCACCTGCTCACGCGTGTACTGCTGTCCACGCCTGACCGGGAGTTTCCACCCCTGGAGCGCAAGCTCACGTCGAGTGGGGCGCTGGAGAAGCTGCTCGGCAGCAACGCGCAGGACAGCAAGGTGTTGTTGGGACAAGCCTTCACCCAGAAGGCACTCGCCTCGTTTCCCCTCGTGCTGGACCTCCTCGAGTCCCTGCCCACCTTCCACCTGGGGCGAGAGGGAGAGACGACCCACCTGCTCAACGTCCCTCATGGGCAGGTGTCCACGGTGTTGCTGGCGCCGGAGGCGTGGGAGGCACAGCAGGGGGTGCGCCTGGGAGCCGAACCCGCTCTGCCCGGAGAAGCGCTGGGGCCCTCCAGGCGCATGGCCCTGTACTTCAAGCCGGTGCGGCACGAGTTCCAGGCCCGCTACCTGTCGTCGGTGGACGAGGCGCCGCGCAGCCGGGCTCTGCACCCACTGGAATGGGTGCGGGTGGAAGTGCACGGGCCACAACCGCGCACGCACCTGATGACGGCCATGGAACTGGCCCTGCTCGCTTCCACGCCGGACAAGGTACTCGTGTGGTCGGCAGTGAGCCGCATCAGCGAGATGCACATGGTGTACGGCGCTGTTTCTGCCCTGACGAAGGCACCGCTGTGGACAGGAGTGCCAGCCACGGCAGCGCAAGGCGGCACGCTGGCGGCAGCACGCGGAGCGGCGGTGCGCCTCTTCGTGGGCCGCATCTCCCTGGTGGCTGCCCTGGCGGTGGTGGACACGTACCGGGACGAGCTGTCGCAGACGCCAGAGGGACGGGACTTTCTCGCAGTACATGACGCGACCATGGTGGCGCTGGCTGCCCGGGACATCTACAAGCTCGCCAACTCGGGCATGGGAAGCGAGCTGGCGCACCGGGGAGGGCTGGCGTTGAGCGCGGCTGGCGCCCGAGCCTCGTCTGGACTGCGTGAGTCGGTGGAGTCCGTCCAGGCCCTGGTGAAAACGCTGGAGCGGACGCTCGCCGAAGGCAAGGCCGTTGCGACACCGGACGGCCTGCGGTTTTCCCTCCCTGGCGGCGCCGAGACCTTCAAGCAGGCTTTCTTCGCCATCCGAGGGGAGATGGCGGCTGCACGAGCCCTCGGCGGCATTCGCGGCGCGGGGCTCTCGGCCGAGGAGGCCGAGAAGACGCTGGAAGCGTTGAAGTTGCTGGCCGCTGAGAGCCGGGAGATGGCGCTCGCCTACGGTGCGGTGACGCGGCGCGCGGCGGCACTGCCGGCTGACAAGGCCCAGGCGTACCTCGCTGCCGTGGAATCGCTGCGCTCCTCCACGCGCGGTGCAGTGAAACCGGCGCTCGCGGAGTTGCTGCGGCACTCAGGAGCACGGCGCCTGAAGGACCCGCTTGCATTCCTGAAGGAGGCCGAGTGGCTCGTCAGTCACCCGGAACTGGAAGCCGAGGCAGTGGCTGAACTGGCGAGGAAAGCGCGCCGGGGCAGCGTTGACCTGGGGTGGTTGCGCTCGACGGAACTGAATCTCGAGTACCTCAACTTCATGGGCATGAACGAGAAGACGGCTTGGAAACTGCTCCAGCAGGCGGCGACGGAACCGTGGACCTTCGCGGTGCAACGGCGGGCGCGTGAGCAACTCCGAGGCATCGCGGTGGAGATGCTGACAGAGCGCAATGCTCAGAAGCTCTTCCCGGGCTTCCGGCTCACGGGGCGACAGGTTCCATTGGCAGGGGGGCACGTCATCGACAATGAGATAACGGCGATGCTTGGTTTGCGACTTCAACATGGAGTGGAAGCAAAGGGCTGGAATAAAGACAGGTGGCGCATGGCGCTCAATGCATGGGATGCCAGGCAAGGCACGCAACCGATCAGCAAACAGCAAGCCGTACTTGCAAATCAGCTTCAGCACCTCCTCGAACAACTCGCCGATGCGGCGAAGGCGCCCCGAGGGAGGCCGTTCCTCGTCATTACAGACAAGCTGAGTGGGCCCACCAGGGAGAAGCTGGAGAGATTCCTACGCAGAAACGCGCGGGGCACACAGGTCGTGGAGATAGACGAAGCCCAAATACTGGAGCAGACGAAGCAGCTGCGGGTGGCAATGAAGCTTCCGGAGGATCTGTCTGGAGGTGCGCCATGAGCCGGTGGCCACTCTGGGCGGTCCTGGCTTCAGGTGAGCCGGCATGGCTGGAGAGCCGCGCCTACGATGCATTGTGTTTGGAAAAAGGTGAGGAGGACGAAGAAGGGCCGCCTTTTGAGATGAGCCTGGGAAGTGGCCGCTACCACGCCCTCGTGGGGGCAAACCCCGTTGACGTAGGCGCCGAGATTCAAATCGCCAAGGAACTTTCGCTCGAATGTGACGAGCCCGTGTACTCGATTGAGCGCGCCAACGACCCGTGGACCGTTATGTCCTGGAGGAAGGGCAGTCCGGATGTCCTGGAGGAGGATCCAGAATCCCTGGCGAAGTCACTCGGTTGTCCGCTGCCAGGCAGCGAGGCGTCTTCGGACTCGTCCGCGAGGAAACCACTGCAGGCCGTCGCATTGGTGGAAGGAGTCCGGGCACAAGAGGCGATTCGGGTTCTGGAGGAGGAGGCTGGCGAGCCACTCACTCCGGGGCGCTATCGCCTCGAGGACACGCCGCGAGGGCTCCTCATTGCCAGCGGAACTGGCGACATAGGGTACGCCGACATCACTGTGTCGGAACGGATTCCCCACGCGACCGTGTATGCGGTGATTGCCTCGCCCGACCTGAAGGAGTTTTTTGTGACCGTGAGGCGAGGGGGTGAGGGCATCGAAGAGTTCGCCCAGCCAGCCGATGACCTTCCGCGTCTGCGAGTTGCTAGCGACATCAAGGGCGAGCGCTCACCGGCTCGGATTCTCTCCGCGCTGGGCATCCCGGCGGAGTGGTTCCGGAATGAATGACGGGTGCTGAACCCGAGCGGCCCCGGTTTCAGCGGCACACCACGGCCCGGGCACCCCAAGCAGTGCCCGGGCCGTGGCCGGCTTTCTCAGGCGGGAGCGGAGTACAGGGCTCGACTGCCCCTCCGCACCCACCACACCACCGCGGCCACCTGGAGGTGGAAGGGCAGTCTCCGGAACTCGTCGTTCCGGCGGTGCTCAACGAGCGCGGTGAGGTACTCCGCCGGTACCCAGTTGCCCGTCCGGCCGACGGACACGGGACCGTGGACCACCGGGGCTCCCGCTCTCCGGAGTGCGCGCGTCCAACGCCGGGCTGGAACGCGAGCGAAACCGCGACGCTCCATCGCTTGAATGAAGCGCCTCGCGCGGCAGACCTGGCCGCCGAAATGGGGACGGGGCGGCTCGACGGCGCCGCACCTCCCACAGGTGAGGGGGCTCATCCCCTCACTCCTTCACGGCTGTCCGGTACTTGCCGCGGACGAGCGGCCCCCCTCTGCTGGCCATTGAACGGCACTCCCCTGTCCAACTCCGACGATTCAAGCCCTCTTCGGGCACACGTGTTTCAATGGGCATGAGCCCTCCCTGCCGCCGCGTGGGTGCATCAAACCGCCGGGCGGCTCTCGGCCTCGCTTGATGCACGCGGTGGGGGGCTCTTGAAGGCAGGTGAAGCTTGTCGAGGGCCACCAGCCGTCAGCGGCTCCCCAGCCGCGTACTTCCGGAGACTACGTGAATTGTCACGTAGGGTCAAACAACCTTCGGAGTAGTAGGTGGGATACCCCACGCAGCATGGTGGGTCTGGGAAGTATGTCCCCATCACACGACTTTTGCGGTTGCAAGTCCGACGAGTCGCCGAGCGACAGTCTCTCCTCTGGGACTGGTCCTGACAGGTCATCCCACGTGGGGCGACCTCCCAGGACAACAGCCGTACGGGGGCACCCTGACGTGGGGCCACGAAGATGCTACAGTGCTTCTCGTCGAGGGCCACTGGCCGTTGGCGGTTCCGCCAGCGGAGAGTGCCGGAACCGGCGGGGAGCAATCCTCGCCGGTTCTTTTTTTTTACCTGCTTCGGAGCGCTCGCTCCGGCGGTGCCTGTCGAGGCCTCGCGGGCAATCCCGGTCCGGGTGGCATGTTGCTCGGGGGCAGGTATCAGCCCCCTACGGGGAACGGCTCCTGGACGCCGAGGGAGTGCGGGCAGGGTAGAGTCCCCGCCGTCTCATGAACGTCCGGGAGCCTGGTGTGTCGCGCCTGTTGGCAGCAGTGGTGGTGGGAGTCCTCGTGCTCGGGGCCTCGGGCTGTGCGCACGAGGCCGGTGCGCTCCCGTCCTCCGGGGAGTCCGTTTCCCAGGGGCCGGCCGAGCCTCCCCGGGAGCCGCTCCCCAGCGGGCCGCTCGTCCTCCGGGGCGTGGTGACGTGGGAGGGCAAGCCCGTGGGCGGCGTGACGGTGAGCGCCGTCCCCCATGCCGATGTGCCCCTGTCCGCGCGGGCCTGCTCCTCCGGGGTGCCCGGGATGACGATCCTCGACCCCGGGTGCGGCGCGATGAAGGGCGAGCTGGCGCAGACCGCGGAGTGGCTCGGCCTCAAGGCGCCCATGGCCCGGACCGTGACGGGTCCCGATGGTTGGTTCGAGTTCACCCAGCTCCGGGCATCCACTTACGATCTCTGGGCCAGTGGCCCGCAGGGGACCGCCTTCCTGGCCGCCGTTCCCGCCGGGGCCAACGTGGTCGGGGTGTCCCTGGAGAAGGGGAGGAACATCCAGGTGGCCGTGGAGGACGGAGGCTCGGGGCGGCCACTGTCCGGGGCTCGGGTCGCACTGCTGCCCCAGGTGGGAGGCCAGGCCTTCCTGACGGTCTCGGATGCCGGAGGACAGGCCACCTTCCCTCCGGTGCCCACGGGCGAGTACCACGTGGTCGCCTCGCTGCCCGGACGCCTCGCGGACGCGGGCCCGGTGGGGGCCGAGGGCACCACCCTCCACCTCTATGTACCCCGGAGCCTCTCGGGCCGGGTGCTCCGCGCGGGCGGGAACGGCGGGGCGGGCCTCCGCGTCCGGCTCGAGGGGGAGGGATTGCAGGGGCTCATCCAGACGCGGGAGGAGGGCGACTTCCACCTGGCGGGCCTCCCGCCCGGCTCCTACGCGTTGACGGTGCGCGAGGGGCGGGAGCTCGCGACGGCCACGGTGCTCATCCCCGAGGATCGGGACCTCACGGACGTCCGGCTCACCCTGGAGCCCTGCGCCGAGGTGTCCGGGCGTGTCTCGCGTCCCACCGGCGAGCCCATCCCCCGGGCGGAGGTGGAGCTGCTGCTCGGCCGCGAGGGCACCTGGCGGAAGTTGCTCGCCACCACCTCAACCGAGGGGCGCTTCCGCTTCGAGTGCGTGGAGCCGGGCCAGGTGCGGCTCTCCCTCAGGGCCCGGGGCCACGTCTCCCCACCGGAGCCCCTCTCTGGGGAGCTGAAGGCGGGAGACACCTTCCCGGCCGACGCCGTCCTTCCGCCCGCGGCACCCGCGAAGGGGCGCATCGTGGACCCGGGAGGCCGCGGGGTGGGAGGGGTCCGCATCGTGCTGACCGCGCTCGACGGACGGGGCGGGGGCGGCGCCACGACGGCGGGGGATGGGAGCTTCGAGGTGGATGGGCTGGCGCCGGGGCGCTATGCGTACGAGCTGTCGCCGGGCGAGCGGTTCCAGGCGGCCCGGGGCGAGGTGCGCCTGCCGGCGGCGAACCTGCGCCTCAAACTGCTTCGAGGGCCCCCGGTGGAGGAGCGCCGCCCGTGAGGGGTGTGGACGAACCGTGCCTGTTCAACCCGGGGCCGCCCTGGTAGATCCACCGTCCACCTTGGGGGGGAGACCCGCCCCGCGCACCCGAGAGGGAGCCTCGTGGCCGAGCAAGTACCGTTTGGAGCCTTGTCGTTCGCAGAGAACCCGGAGCCGCGCTGCCCGTGCGTGCTGCTGCTGGACACGTCCGGCTCCATGAATGGGCGCCCCATCGAGGCGCTCAACGCGGGACTGCTCCAGTACCGTGACGAGCTGGCCGCCGACAGCCTGGCGTCCAAGCGGGTGGAGGTGGCGGTGGTCACCTTCGGGGGGCAGGTGCAGACGCTGCACGACTTCTCCACCGCCGAGGCCTTCTTCCCCAACGCGCTGATGGCCGAGGGCAACACCCCCATGGGCGAGGCCATCCTCCGCGCCACGGACATGCTGGCGGCGCGCAAGAGCCTCTACCGGCAGAACGGCATCCTCTTCTACCGGCCATGGATCTTCCTCATCACGGATGGAGGCCCCACGGACGGGTGGCAGGCCGCCGCCGAGCGCGTGCGCCAGGGCGAGGCCAGCAAGGCCTTCTCCTTCTTCGCCGTGGGCGTGGAGGGGGCCAACCTGGACGTGCTCAAGCAGATCTCCGTGCGCGAGCCGCTCAAGCTGGACGGGCTGCGCTTCCGCGACCTGTTCCAGTGGCTGTCCAACTCGCAGAAGGCCGTCTCGCGCTCGCAGACGACGGACGAGGTGCGGCTGGCCAACCCGGCGGCACCCGGCGGCTGGGCTTCCGTATAGGACGGGGATGGCGATGTGGAGGTTGCTCCAGCAGTCCCTGGAGGGGACCTCGCACCGGCGCTCGGCCACGCCCTGTCAGGACAGCTGCGAGGGGACGGCCACGAGCCCCGGGCAGGAGTCCTTCCTGGTGGTGGCGTGTTCGGACGGTGCGGGCAGCGCGGGGCTGAGCCAGGAGGGCTCGGCGCTGGCGTGCCGCCGCTTCGTGCAGGTGGCCTGCGAGGCGCTCGAGCGCGAGGGCGCGGAGGCGGTGAAGGATCCGGAGCGCATCCGCGACTGGTACCGGCAGGTGCGGCGGGCGCTGGAGGAGGAGGCCGCCCGGCGGGAGGTGCCCTTGCGCGAGCTGTCCTGCACGCTGCTGACGGCGGTGGTGGGTGAGCACGCGGCCGTCTTCGCGCAGGTGGGGGATGGCGCCATCGTGGTGCGCGAGGGCGAGGGCTACGTGCCCATCTTCTGGCCGCAGGCGGGCGAGTACGCCAACACCACGTGGTTCGTCACCTCGGCGGACCTGGAGCAGGTGCTGCAGGTGGCGGGCCGGGAGCCGGTGGACGAGGTGGCCCTGTTCACCGATGGCTTGCAGATGCTGGCGCTGCACTTCGCCTCGCGCTCGGTGCACCGTCCCTTCTTCGAGCCGCTGTTCACCGCGCTGCGCGGGGCGGCGAATCCGGAGGATCTGGTGGTACCCCTGCGCTCGTTCCTGGACTCGCCCGCGGTGAACGAGCGCACGGATGATGACAAGACGCTCGTGCTCGCCGTGAGGGTGGGCGCTGGAGCGGGGCGCGAGTCCTCGCCAGAACCCGGGTAGCACGTGTCCCAGCCCGTCCTCTTCAATTCACGGGGTGAGCGGGTGGCCCTGGGCCCGGAGGTGGGGCGCGGGGGCGAGGGCGTGGTGTACGTGCTGCCGAAGGACGCCCAGCGCGTGGCGAAGGTGTACCTGACGGCGCCGCCGGCCGAGCAGGGCCAGAAGCTGGCGTGGATGGCGGCCCATCCTCCGCCGGGCGTGGAGAAGCTGGCGGCCTGGCCGCACGAGGTGCTGCACGAGGGCCGGGCGGGAGGTCCGGTGCGGGGCTTCACCATGCCCCGGGTGAGCGGCCTCAAGCCCATCCACCTGCTGTACTCCACGGCGAGCCGCCGCAAGGAGTTCCCCACCGCGGACTGGTCCTTCCTCGTCCAGACGGCGCTCAACTGCGCGAGCGTCTTCGAGGAGTTGCACGCGGTCGGCCACCTGGTGGGGGACGTCAACGAGAGCAACCTGCTGGTGTCGCCGCGGGATGCCACGGTGCGGCTGATCGACTGTGACTCGTTCCAGATTCGCGCGGGCAACCGGGTGTACCGCTGCGAGGTGGGCGTGCCGCTCTTCACGCCGCCCGAGCTGCAGGGCCAGCCCTTCCGGGGGCTGGAGCGGACGCCGTCGCACGAGGGCTTCAGCCTGGGGGTGCTGCTCTTCCACCTGCTGTTCCTGGGGCGCCACCCCTTCACGGGCGTCTTCACGGGGCAGGGGGAGATGACGCCGGAGCGGGCCATCCGTGAGTTCCGCTTCGCGTATGGCCGCAACGCGCGGGCGCTGCAGATGACGCCGCCGGCCATCCACCTGCCGCTGGAGACGCTGACGCCGGAGTTGGCCCGGCTCTTCGAGGACGCCTTCGCGCCGGATGCGCCACGGGTGGGGCGGCCGAGCGCCACCGAGTGGTACCGGGCCCTGCAGGCGTTGGCGCGCTCGCTGCGCAGCTGTGCCCAGGAGCCCACGCACAAGTATCCGCAGCACCTGCCGTCCTGCCCGTGGTGCCAGATGATGGCCACGCGCGGGGTGGCCTTCTTCGGCGCGCCGCAGAACACGGCGCCGGGGCCCCAGGGCTTCACCTGCACCTTCCAGGAGCTGGAGCCGCTGTGGACCGAGTCGCAACGGCTGCTGGCGCCGAACCTCCTCGCGCCCGTGACGCCTCCGCCGATGCCCGCGCTTCCGGACCGGCTGCCGGCGGAGCTCCAGGCCGAGGTGGATCGGGTGCGGCAGGCCAGCGTGGCCATGCTGGTGGGCGGGGTGCTGGCCACGGTGGGCTGGTGGGTGGTGATGCTGGCCTCCCTCCAGGTGGGCGGCTTGCTGCTGGTGCCGGGCTGCACGCTGCTGGGCAGTGCCTCGGTCGTGTGGTGGCTGAGCCGGAAGCATCAGCGGCTTCCGGTGGAGGTGGCCGAGCAGCAGGGGCTGTTGCGCCAGGCGGAGGCGGCCCTGGCCGCGGCGCAGACGGAGGGCGAGCGCTTCAAGGACGAGCTGCAGCGGATGGCGGATCGGGCGCGCCAGCTGCTGCACGGGCTGCGCGCGGAGTACGGCAAGCTGCAGCCGGAGTTCGAGGCCGAGCAGCGGCGGCAGCTCCAGCACCGCGAGTCGATGCAGCGCGAGCAGTTCCTGCGGGCGGCGCTCATCGAGGACCATGAGATCGACGGCATCAAGCAGGTGCTGAAGGCGAACCTGGTGCGCTGGGGCATCGAGTCCGCGTACGACGTGCTGAAGGAAGACGTGAGGCAGGTGCCGGGCTTCGGCGAGGTGCGGACGACGAAGCTGATCGCCTGGGCGAAGGAGGTGGAGAAGGGCTTCCGGTTCGATCCGGGGCTGGCGGTGAGCGAGGCGGAGCGGCGGGCGCTGGTGTCGCACTTCCTGCAGCGCAAGGCGTCATTGCGCGCGCGGCTGGAGGCGGAGGTGGCGCCGCTGCGGACGTGGTCGCGGGAGATGACGAAGCGCTCGGGCGAGCTGGCGGCGAAGCTGGAGGAGGCGCGGCAGGGGGTGATGCGGGCCACGCTGGGAATGCCCGCGGCGCGGCCGACGGTGGAGGCGGCGCTGAAGCCTCCGGTGTGGGAGGACCGGCGCGTCCTGCTGGCCATGGTCCTGGCGGTGATGCTGGGCGGCGTGGTGGGGCTGGTGAACCGGGCCACGACGAGCACGGTGGAGCCGGTGAAGCTGGCACCGCCTCCCGTGGCGCGGGCGCCCGAGGAGCCCGCCGAGGTAGCGGTGTTGCCCCTGGACTGTCTGGCCCGCGAGGAGGCCACCACCGGAGCTCCGGTACTGGAGCGGCTGACGGCGGGAAGCCGGCTGGAGGTGGTGGAGGAGGAGGGCGGGTGGCGCAAGGTGGTGCTCGCGGGAGGCCGCGAGGGGTGGACGGGTCCAGGTTGCTGGTCTCCGCCGTGAGCCCTTCGGGTACGCTCGTACCGGGAGGGGTCGCGTGGAGAGTCCGCAGTCCTCGCCCGGTTCCCGCAGTTCACCTTCGACACGCAAGGCCGCCCCCAGTCCGTTTTCAAGGGGCCCTCCGCGGAACTCTTCGAGCAGTGGCTCCAGAACGTCGAGCGCGCCGGAGACGTGGAGCTGTTCCGCCGGTTGTACCGGCTCCAGCTCCAGGACCTGTCCAGGGATGCGCGCCGCAAGCGCTGGCTCGGGGACCTGCTGGCACGCTATGGCACTGCCTCTACGGTCCCCCGCGCCTCATCTCCCCTGGCTGTTCGGCCTGTGCTCCTCACCGCTGTCCTTCCACGGCGCCCTTCTTTCAAGCGCCGTCCGGAGGGATGCCCCCTTTTTGTCTGTGAATGTCTGGGCCTGCTCTCCGCCTCTTCAAATCCTCTCCTGCGGACTTTGAATCAATCCTGCCTCCAGAGGGACGCCGAATTGGGGGCCTGAATTGGGAAGAGAGCCCAGGCAGAGCGCCAGTATAGATGAATCGAGTTCGTATCCCTCTGACGGATGATCTCCTGAGCAGAGCGCCATCAAAACCCTCGCCAGGGATGATATTTCCTCCAGCAGTCCCCCAATTGCAAACCACCGAAACAGATGCAGCCTCCTTGCGTTTTTCGCTAACGCAGATAGCGCTTGCCTGTGGAGCAATTGAAGCTCATGCTTCCTGGCCGTTGCTGACTACTACAGGAGGGAGACTCTTGCGTTACTGGATGCTCACGTTGGCGGTATGCTTTCTGATTGGGTGCAAGCAGGGTCCACAGGGGACTGCTGGTCCTCCGGGGCCTCAAGGGCCCGCGGGTCCGCAAGGAGAGACCGGGCCCCGAGGACCGGTGGGCCCTCAGGGCGAGCCAGCGCCGCTGGTTCTGGCGGCGGGAGGAGGGCTCTCGGGAAGCGGCACTGCGGCCAGTCCACTTGAGGTCACGAGCGGTGGTATCACCGTCGATCACCTCGCTGGCCCCGCACGACTCTACTCGCGGCTGATGACTCCGAGGTGGCTGCAGGCCAACGCCGACTTTCACAGCGCGCGCGTCTTCGATATCACCGATACAGAGGTTTCTTTCGGCCCCGCTGATACTGGAAACGAACAAACGCGTCTGCTCACAGTCCCGCTGTTGCCTCCCAACACCTTCAAACCTGACGAGACCTACTTGGTACGAATCGTTGTCAACCAAGTGGTTGCCAGCAGCGATAACGACCCGGGTTTCGGAGTCACAGACGGAACAAGGTTCATTGGAATACAGAAGGGTGATGAGGTCAACGCTGACGGCGCGGCATGGGTCTTGCTGGGGATGTATGGCGATAACCTTGCCTCTCGTGCTATAATACCCCTTGGCGGCCCAGGTCAGAATGCCCAGAATTTCGAGATCCTCATTCGACTGGGACCGGTTGCCGGGTCCAATACGCCGGTGTTTTTCATCAGCCGCATCGGCCTTCTAGCCGGACGACACCAGGAGAGCCTGCCCATCGACCGGTCCAAGGCTATCTCATTCGTCGTTTTTGCGAACAACGCTGCTGAGCTGTATACTTTCCAGAGCTTCGAGGTGACCATTGACCGTGAGGGCTGAGCCCCGGGGGGCGGTCCACAAGTAGGGTTCCCATCGAATCTTCATGGCTACCTAGTACTGCTGTGTCATAAACGTCTAGTTTTGCTCGCACGCCCCCACGCACGAGGGGACATACGCCTCGGACCTCTCCTCGGGCGTGCTGGTAGAACTGTTGGAGCCGGTCGTTCCAGAGGGAAAGGCAGACGTTTATGACACAGTAGTACTAGTGGACTGTCCACGAAGTCCTTGGACATAGTCGAAACAGGATCCCGCGCGGGGCTATAGGCGGGAAGTGTTGGCCTGTTTGTAGGTCGGCGCTCCGAAGATACTGCAAGGGGAGCGCTCAGCGCTCAGGCCGAAAACTCCCGATGGGAACACCTTCCCTCCGCGAGATGCTCCGACTGGTCCGACAATCGGACCAGTTGCTCATGTTCGCCCCCGGAAGCAGCCCGACTCTTCGCTCCGCGACTATGTCGAAAAACTTCGTGGACACTCCACTAGCACCGAACGTCCGATGGGGCCGTCGAGGGAGCACTTGACGGTTCCGGGCTCTCTGGGAGCGGGGCGTCGAGCGAGTAGAGGACGAGGCGGTCGTTCATCCAGGGGATGCGCACCTTCTTGGCGTT